>JANQFY010000086.1 GCA_028277585.1 Sedimentisphaerales bacterium | reverse complement strand
GCATGCTGTATGTCGAGATGGTCGCGATCGATCGCGTCGTCGATCTGTCGCGCCTGCCGTATGCTATGGTTGAGACGATCCGAACGCTGTCGCGCGTCGTTATACCCTTCGCCATCATCATCGTTGTCTCCCTCCTGACTCGGCCGGATGATAGGGAGCGACTGGATCGGTTCTTCGTCAAGATGCGCACGCCTGTCGAAGTCGATCGCGAGCAGGACCGCCGGGAAATGGAGACGTCTTTGGCCGACCCGACCCGATACCGGGAGAAACTACTCTGGCCCGGCTCGAACTTCGAAGTATTCAAATGGAATAGAGTCGACACGATTGGCTTCGTTCTGTCCGTCCTGACGGTGCTGGGCATCATCGGAATGCTCTACGTCCTGCTCAACATCGGGGCATGATCATCAAGCTTGAGGATTACTCTAAACATGAACGAAATCAGCTCCCTGCAGAGGGTCATCAGCGCGGTGACCCATCAACCCGTCGATCGCATCCCGCTGGATCTGGGCAGTTCCTTCACGACGGGAATCACCCGGGGCGCCTACATGCGTCTAGCTCAGCAGTTGGGCGTCCAGATCGAGGCGCCGCCTCTCTATGATGTGGTTCAGCAACTGGCGGTTCTGGACGACCGACTGGCCCAGATGCTGCGCGTCGACGTGCGCGGAGTCACGCCTAACATGGTGCGCAAGGACCCGCCTTTGGAGACGGTCGAGGGTGTGCGCCGCTTCACCGACGAGTGGGGCATCGAATGGGAACAGCCGCCCGGGACGCTCTATTTTCATGCATCTCGCAGTCCTCTAGCCGGCGAGATCAGTGTCAAGGACGTCGACGCATTCGGCTGGCCCAACACCGCCGATCCGGCGCTCTTCGAGGGACTCGTCGAACAGGCCAGGCGATACAACGAGCAGGGCTACGCGGTGATCCTGGAATGCATCTGCGCCGGCATGTTCGAGATGTGCTGTCGCGTCCGGGGAACCGAGCAGTTCTACATGGACCTGGCGATAAATCCCACGCTGGCCTGCGCGCTGATGGACAAGTTTGTCGAATTGAAGATCGCGTTCTACCAAGCGGCCGCTGAGAAGCTCGGTTCGTATGTCCAATTCATCCGTGAGGGCGACGACGTTGCGGGCCAGGAATCGCTGCTGATGTCCCCCCAGATGTATCGCGAGATGATCAAGCCGCGACACCAGCAACTCTTCGAGGCCCAGCGAAAGGCGTTCCCCGCACCGTTTTTCGTCTGGTTCCATTCCGACGGCGCGATCTACGACATCCTGCCCGATTTCATCGAGGTGGGCGTTGATGTGCTCAATCCTCTGCAACTGACTGCGCGCGGGATGGATGCCGCTCAGGTCAAGAGCGAGTTCGGCAAGGACCTGGCTTTCTGGGGAGGGGGTGTCAACACGCAGCAGGTCTTGCCGCGCGAAACGCCCGTTCAGGTCAGAGAGGACGTGCGGCACCGCATCGCGACACTTGGCCCCGATTCGGGGTTCGTGTTCGGGACCGTCCACAATATCCAGGACGACGTTCCGGTTGAGAATATCCTGGCTATGCTGGAAACGTTCGAGCAAATGCGTGATAATGCATCCTAGTGTTGGAGGCTTTTCGCAGCGCCGCCCGTTCGGGCCGGGCGCCGGAGGGCTGTGTTCTGCTCAAAGGAGACCGTGCGATGACATCACAATTGACACGAAGAGGCTTCATGAAGGTATCCGCTCAATCGGCCGCGGCCGGCGCGGCGCTGTGGGGCACCAGCACCGCCTGGGCCGGGGCGAATGACCGCGTCCGCGTGGCGGTCATCGGGATTCGCGGCATGGGCCAAAGCCATATCAAGAGCTATCAGGCGTTGCCCAACGTGGACGTCGCGGCGCTCTGTGACGTGGACGAGAACCTGTTCGCCGAGCGGGTCGAGAATCTCTTCGTTAAGAAGGGGCTGCGCAAGCCGAAGCTCTATACCGATATTCGCAAGCTGCTGGAAGACAAGAGCATCGACGCGGTCTCGATCGTGACGCCGAACCACTGGCATGCGCTGGCTGCGATCTGGTCCATCCAGGCCGGCAAGCACGTCTCCGTCGAGAAGCCCTGTTGTCACAATGTCTTCGAAGGGCGCAAGCTCGTCGAGGCGGCCAGGAAGTACAACGTCATCGTCCAGGACGGCGCCGAGCAGCGGTCCAATCCCTGTGCCCGATCAGCCGAGAAGTTCCTGCGCGAAGGCGGCCTGGGCGAAGTGTATCTCTCCAGAGGCCTCTGCTACAAATGGCGGAACACGATCGGCACCAAACCCAATGCCCCGGTTCCGAAGGGCGTGCATTACGACCTCTGGCTCGGGCCGGCCCCGAAGCGACCCTTCAATCCCAACCGGTTCCACTACAACTGGCATTGGAACTGGGATTATGGCAATGGCGATATGGGCAACCAGGGGATCCACGAGATGGATATCGCCCGCTGGCTGCTCGGCGTCAAGCTGCCCACCCGTGTCTGCGCCATGGGCGGGCACTTCATGTTCGACGACGATCAGAACACGCCCAACACACTGATGGCGATGTTCGAGTTCCCCAACCCCGACGGCGCGGGTGATAAGAAGAAGATCCTCCAGTTCGAGACGCGCCACTGGATCTCGAACCGGGAGGATATCATGTGGATGAAGACCGACAAGCAGGCCTACGCAGGCTACATGACCAGCGCCGACAACACGATCGGCAATCTTGTCTATGGCTCCAAGGGGTACATGGCCAAGACCGTCAACGACTGGCAGACCTACATGGGCCAGAAACGCGAACCGGGCCCGAAGGGCGGCGGGCTGGGCAACCACTACGCCAATTACATCGATGCGATTCGCGATGGTGATCCGAAAACGTTCAACAAGAGCATTGAGGAGGGGTTCTACACCTGCGCTCTGGTGCACCTGGGCAACATCTCATATCGCCTGGGTCGCTCGCTCGATTTCGATCCCGTCGCGATGAAGTTCAAGCACGACGACGAGGCCAACGCGATGCTGACGCGCGAATACCGCAAGCCGTTTGTCGTGCCGGATAAGGTGTAGGTGGGACGGCACTCTCCGGGAGCGCCGGTTGGCATTGATATGATCGAAAAGAGCTACGCCCTCATGCCGAAGGCGTAGCTCTTCTTGTTTCAGGTTCTAGCGGAGCTTGCGCAAGGTGTCCAAGGCTCTGTTCTTCGTTCCGTTGTTCTTCGATTTCTCAACAACGGTCTTCAGGGCTTCGCGGCGCTGGTCCTTCGAGAGTCCACGCGAGTCCCGACGGGTCAGATTCACGATCGCCGAGTACACTTCTTCGGTGACGGCGCGATCCTTCGCCAGCGTCATGAGCAGCTCCAGTGCTTCGCTCGACGGAACCGAACCGAGCACGGCGATTGCCAGCCGCTTCTCTTCGGCACGCTTGATCTGCGGGAGCAATTCGTGAATGCGGGTGACTTTCTCTTTGCCGCGGAGCTTCTTGCTGCCCCGCACGTACTGGAGATACCCTCGGAGGCCCAGCACCTTGTGCGACGTCTTCTTGCCCGATTCCGTCAGAGTCAACAGGATCTTCGCGGCCTCGGCGTCCTCGGGCCAGTTGTTGGGCCAGGTCGAAAGCGTACGCACCGCTTCATCCTTAACGGCTTCCTTCTTGTCCTTCAGCGCGGTCTTGACCGCGGCCAGGGCGTCGGGGCCGCCAACGATCGCCATCGCGCGCAGGCCAACCATACGCAGGTTGCTGTCGTCGCTCTTCATCAGGGGCAGCAGGTCGGCCAGACACGCGGTTCCCGCACGACCCGCGACGGCGAGCAGCGCTCGCGTGACATCCGCCCGCGCCTTGGAGCCGCGCGCCTCTTGCAGCAGTTTGACAACCATGGCGGCCTGGTCGGCCTCTCCCAGGATCGTTACAGCTTGCAGGGCGGCGCCGCGAATCCCGGCGTCCTTGTCTGTGACGCTTTCCATGATCGCGGGAAGGGCTGCCTCGATGCGCCGTTCGGCGACCAATTCGATGAGCAACTGACGCTGCTTGCCCTTGGCTGGGCCCAGCCGACTCAGCAGGGCGGCGTCTACGTCTTTGCCCGGCAGTCTCTCCAGTGTCTCCTGCGCTGCGGCGGTCAACCCCGCGTCGCCTTCGAGCGCTGCTTCCAGGACTGCCGGTACGCATGAGACGCTGCCCAGGTGGATCAGTAGACCGATGGCGGTGATCCGCAAGGGCTTCGCGCCGTTCTTGGCGGCCTTGAGTACGGTGGGCAGAACGACAGCGTCTTTGCGATCGGCCAGCGCCAGGAGCAGCAGGGGTTGACGATTCACGGGCAAGCGGTTCAACTCAGCCGCCAGCGCCTGGGTCACGTCGGTGCCGGGCAACTCGCGTGCCGTACGCAGGCCGATGCCCAGTTTGGCTCTGTCCTTGGATTCCAATTGTTCGATGAGCAGAGGGATGCCGTCTGAGCCTCGGGCCAAGATCGCGCCGCGGATGGCTTCGAGGACGCGTTGCGTCGACACGTCCGCCTGACGGATCGTGTCGTAGAGCTTGATTGCCTTGGTCGAGTTGCCCTGGGCGAGGAAGTGCTCGGCGCAGAGGATACAGCCTTCGGCTACTTCCGAGCGAACGCCCGCCGGCGCGTCATCGAGAGATTCCACCAACGCCTGGGCGGCCGGCTGACCGCCAATCCGACCCAGTGCGATCGCCGCGGCCGAGGCGACCTGAGCGTCGGAGGCTTCGAGCTTCTTAATGAGCCCCGGGACGGCCTGCGTGTCACGCCGGACGGCGATCGAATTGATCACGCCGATTAGCAGTCGGCCCTGCAGTTCGCCCATCGCGTCGCGCAGCGCCTTGTCAGCGGCCGGACCAGGAATGGCTTCCATCGCGATCAGCGCCCAGGACGCCAGGTCTTTGTCCGCCAGCAGCGGCGCCAGGGCGGGGACCGCCTCGGCGGTTCCATAGATCGCCAGTTGCTTGCACGGGATCGCCTTATCTTTCGGCGGGGCGTCCGAGCGGAGCACGGCGATCAGTTCACGCTCCTTCGCCCGGCTGGCGGCTGAACGCTCCGCGGCGGTCGCGGGGCTCAGGCTCCCGATCGCGATTGCCACCAGAAGAGCAAAACACACGAAATATCGAGTCTTGAGTATCATAAGTATCCTCGTAGTCTAAAGGGTCCGTTCACAACACCGAGTCTTAGAGTCGCCAGGGCGCCCGCAGTGCTTCGGAGCGCAGTCGGTTGGCTTCGTCGTCGCCGATGAATTCGCACTTCTTGGGATCGAACATGACCTTGCGATCCAGGTAAAGGGCGATGTTGGCCGCGTGACAGACAATGTGCGACCAGCAGGCGACCTCGGCATTGGCTCGGGTCAGGGCCCGAGTCTTGACGCAGTCGAGGAAGTCACGGACATGGAAGTCAGCCGGGTAGCCCGGGATCTTTTTCCCGCGGCGGGCCAGCAACTTGGGCGTGCTGGCTTCGAATTCGGCGTTGTCGCCGGTCTCGACCCAGCCGGTCTTGCCCTCGAAGCGAACGGGGCACGAGCCGAGGGGCAGCCAGCCGTCGTTCCGCATGACGAGCTTGACCCCATTGGCGTAGCGGGCGTGCAGTTGGTCGCCAACCGGCTCGTATTCGACCGCCGCCGTGTCGTCAGTGTTGTTGGCCCATTGACAGATGTCGACGCAGTGTGAACCCCATTCGAGGCACCCGCCGCCGACGAGTCCGCCGCCTTTCTCGAAGTGGAAGGCGTTCATCAGTTTGCGGTTGTAGGGTCGCCAGGCGGCCGGGCCAAGGTACATGTCCCAGTCCACCGTTTCGCGGGGCGGTTCGGGATCGGGCGCTTCCCAGCCGCTCATCTTCGTCCCGAGTCCCCCTGGATGAGCGTGCAGCGTTTCGAGCGGGCCCAGCCGACCGTTACGGGCCAGCTCGACAGCGTAGGCGAAGTTCGGCAGGCTGCGGCGTTGCGTGCCGGCCTGGAAGACTCGACCCGTCCGGCGGAACGTCTCCGCCAGCAGCAGACTCTGGGAGATGTTCTTGCTACAGGGCTTCTCGCAGTAGACGTCCTTGCCCGCGTGAGCGGCCAGGGTCGCGGCGGTCGCGTGCCAGTTCGGGCCGGTCGCGATCAGCATGGCGTCGATATCGTCGCGCGCCAGGATTTCGCGCATGTCGATGTACGTCGCGCAGTCCTTATTGCCGTACTTGGCGTCCGCCATTTCCTTAACAGACTTGCGGCGGTCGGCCCGCACGTCGCAAACACCAACGAATTGCACGTCCGATTCTTCAAGGAAGCAGCTCAGGACATAGCGACCCCGGTTGCCGATACCGATCCCGCCCAGAACGATTCGCTCGCTGGGCGCCACGGCGCCGTCGCGGCCCAGGGCGCTGCTGGGGACAAAGTAAGGCGCTGCGAAACAGGCGCCGGCCTGAGCGGCGGTCTTGAGGAACCGTCGCCGGTTGAGATGGACTCCGTCTTTGCTCATGCTGAATCTCCTGCTGAGTGAACATTCACGAGATGGGTTCGTTGCACCGTTCGCTTGCCTTCCTTCTCACCTCCAGACCAAACGTGTTCAATTGCGTCTTCGGTCCATGTCGTCATGGGAAGATCAATACGGCGATACCGCGTCGCATTGACCTACAGGTGACTTGGCATTGAGTGTAGCATGGTGATTGGCAGATTTTAAGGAACTTTTGCCGTCGAAATGCGGCACGGCCCTGATCGCCCGAACGAGCGAGATTTAGCAGAGGTGTTGGAGGTCAAGGGGATGAAGAGCCTTCTGTTTGGAGGATTCTTAGAGGTGCAGCAGTGCGATCAGTGGGCGAGCTTGAGGACGAGTTGCTCCATGGCGACCTGGGTCTTGGCGCGGCCGGTCTTGACGGCGTGGTCGATGCCGGCCAGCTCTTCGATGGTGGCGCCGATCTGGCGGAGTGAGGTCTGTCTCAACTGGGAGAAGAAGCGATCCTTGTCGCGCCAGATGCGCAACTTCTGGCTGACCGAGTGGGGGGACTCGCCCTTCTCGAGCATAGCTTTCGCCTGGAAGAGCCGGCGCAGGTGGTAGGCGAAGGCCCCGACGACGGTGTACTCGGCGCTCTTGTCCTCGGCGAACATGTTCCGCAAACGCTCGATCGCCTGCATGGCGCGGCCCGCCATCATGGCTTCGATCACCTCGAAGGCGCCAAAGACGCGATTATGCCCGGCCAGCGCCTCGACATGCTGAACGGTGATCGTCTTGTCGCCGCGGGCGAACAGGGCGAGTTTGTCCACCTCGTTGCACAATTGCGTCAGGTTCTCGCCCATCAGGTCGATCAACAGCGCCGCGGCGTTGCGGTCGAGCGCCTTATCGTTTGCATGGCGGGCGTGATCGATGATATACCGACCGAGTTCACCGCGCTTGGGAGGCTGAAGGTCGATCAGTTTGCCCGCTTTGGACAGCTTCTTGGCGAGCTTGGTGGACTTGAGCCACTTGCCGACGGTGAGGATGAGGATGCCCGTCTCGGAGGGGTGGTCGAAGTAATTCTCCAGGGCGGGGCGGTTCCTCGATACGAACTCCTCGGCGTCCTTGACCACGACGACGCGCTGGGGCGTCAGGAAGGGCATCGTACGCAGTTCGTCGAGGATCTCCGCGATCTGGGCCTGTGCCCCGTCGACCGAGAGCAGCCCCGTCATGCGGGCTTCCGGTTCGAGCAACTGCTCAAGAAGCGCCTGGCATTGCGCGCTGACCCGGGACTGTTCCTTGCCCGCGATGACGTAGATGCGCTCACTCATGAACGGGTCCTAGTCGACCGTTTCGTCCTGGTCTTCGGATCCGCTCTCCTGGCTTTCGGATCCATTCTCCTGACTTCCGGATTCGTTCTCCGGGCCTTCGGGTTCCATCTCTTGACCTTCAGATCCGTCCTCCAATTCCTCGGCGGGAATCTTCTCGGCGGCCACGAGCTTGTCACCCTCCTTGAGGCTGATCAGGCGAACGCCCTGCGTGTTGCGGCCGATGGAGCGAATGTCCTCCAGGCCCGTGCGGATGATCATTCCGTTGGCGGTGATCAGCATCAGGTCGTCATCACTCTGGACGGCCTTGAGGGTGACAACCTTGCCGTTGCGAGCGGACGTCTTGATGTCCTTGAGGCCGACCCCGCCGCGTGTCTGCGAGCGGTAGCTGTCGAGATCAGTGCGCTTGCCGTAGCCGTTCTCGCAGAGGGTGAACAGCGATGCGTTCTCCGTAACGATCACCATGCCCACGACCGTATCGCTACCGCGGAGATTGATGCCTCTGACCCCGCGGGAGACGCGACCCATCGAACGAACCTGCTGCTCGTCGAAGCGAATGGTCATGCCATCGGCGGTGCCCAGAAGAATATGGTCTTCCCCTGTCGTCTGGTCCACGCCGATCAGGGCGTCGTCAGGATCGAGATTGATTGCGATCACGCCGGACGAACGCACGTTCCCGTAGGCGCTCAGCCGGGTCTTCTTGACGATGCCGTTCTGGGTCGCCATCACCAGTTGCCGTTCGGGGCCGCCTTCTTCGTCCTCGAAGCTGCTGACCGCGATGATCGAGGCGATCTTCTGGCTGCCCAGGTTCAGCAGGTTCGCGATGCTGCGCCCCTTGCTTTGCCTGGACATACTCGGAATGCCGAAGACCCTCAACCAGTAGCATTTGCCCCGGTCCGTAAAGATCAGCAGATAGTCGTGCGTCGAGGCGGTGAAGAGGTGCTGAATGAAGTCACCTTCCTTCGTGTCGGAGCCGATGACGCCGCGCCCGCCCCGGCCTTGACGCCGATAGGTGTCCATGGGCATACGCTTGATGTAGCCGCTATGGCTGACCGTTACGATGACGTTCTCTTCGGCGATCAGGTCCTCGATGTCCATCATCTCGACCGCGTCGGCGATCTCCGTCCGCCGCTTGTCGCCGTATTTGTCTTTGATCTCGTTCAGGTCTTCACGAATGATGTCCAGCAGGACGTTCTCGTCGGAGAGGATCGCCTCGTAGCCTTTGATCTGCTCGACCAGCCCGGCGTATTCCTTCGCCAGTTTCTCAATCTCCAGGCCGGTCAGACGCTGCAATTGCATCGTCAGAATCGCGTCTGCCTGGGGGCCGGTCAGGAAGTGGTCGCCCTGGCTCTTGGATTTGACGAACTCCTCGGGCAGCAGTTTCTGCAACGTCGCCTGTTCGATCAGGCGCAGGGGCTTCTTCATCAAGTTCAGCTTGGCGGTCGGCGCGTCGGGCGATCGCTTGATGATGTCGATGATCTCGTCGATGTCCGTCACCGCGAGGATCAGACCCTCGAGGATGTGGGCCCGGTTGCGACAGCGCCGCAACAGGAACCGGCTGCGGCGGCGAATGACGGTCTTGCGGTGGTCGATGAAACACTGTAGCATCTCGCGGATGTTGAGTGTTTCCGGCTGATTGTTGACCAGCGCGATATTGGCGATTGCGAAAGTCGTCTGCAGTGACGTGTAGCGGTACAGCTTGTTGAGCACGATCTCCGCGTCGGCGTCCTTTTTCAGATCCACCACGACGCGCAGCCCGTGACGGTCCGACTCGTCCCGGACGTCGGAGATTTCCGTGAGTGTCCCGTTGTGGACGCACTCGGCGATCTTGGAGACGATCGTTGTCTTGACGACCATGTAAGGGATCTCGGTGACGACGATACGTTCGCGACCCCGTTTGGTCGTTTCGATTTCGGTCTTGGCGCGAACCTTCAGGTGCCCGCGTCCGGTGGTGTAAGCATCGACGATGCCCTTGCGCCCGCAGATGATACCGCCGGTCGGGAAGTCCGGGCCGGGCAGGACTCCGAGGATGTCCTTGAAGCCGCAGTTCGGGTCGTTGACCACCAGCAGCAGGGCGTCGCAGATCTCGCTGACATTGTGCGGGGCGATATTGGTCGCCATGCCCACGGCGATGCCGGTCGAACCGTTGACCAGCAGATTCGGGAACTTGGAGGGCAGCACGACTGGTTCGCTGCGCGTCTCGTCGTAGTTCGGGACGAAGTCGACCGTGTCGTAGTTAAGGTCCTGGAGCATTTCCATCGCCGGGGCGGCCATCCGCGCCTCGGTGTATCGCATGGCGGCCGGCGGGTCGGCGTCGATACTGCCGAAGTTGCCCTGAGGGTCCACCAGCGTGTAGCGCATGTTCCATTCCTGGCCCAGCCGCACCAGGGTCCCGTAGGTAGCCTGGTCGCCGTGCGGATGGTAATTGCCGCCGGTATCACCGACGATCTTGGCGCACTTTCGATGCGAGCTGCGCGGCCCGAGGTTCAGGTCGTTCATCGCCACGAGGATACGCCGCTGCGACGGCTTCAACCCATCCCGGGCGTCCGGCAGGGCGCGCGAGACGATGACGCTCATCGCGTAGTTCAGATACGAATTCTTGAGCTCGTCAAGAATCGGCATATCGTCGAAACGCTCTTCGATTTGCTCAACTTCTTCTTTCGCCATATACGGATCTCATTAACCTCAGGTCCAGTCACTAGGCATGCCGGCCATTCTGGGATGCAATCAAGAGGATATGACGCGACAGTGCAACAACCGGTCACCATCCCTAGCAAGGTTCTCCAAAAGCACTAGAATATCGCCCTTTGAAGCTGCCGTCAAGCACCGAGAGGCCCCGAGAATGCCGATTTCCTCACCCCATCAATCACCGCCGGACAAACATCCCCACGGCGCAGGCGTATAATCAGGAACGTCAGTATGCAATCGTTGCTGAGAGGTGGCTGGATCGATGAAACTGACCAAGGAACTGGGCCTGATCCATGTATTCGCGATCGCCTCCGGGACGATGATCAGTTCCGGGCTGTTCATCCTCCCCGGTCTAGCCCATGCCCGAGCCGGACCGGCAGTTGTGTTGTCTTACTTCATGGCCGGTCTGTTGGCCATGGGGGGACTTCTGAGCATTGCCGAACTCACGACAGCCATGCCCAAGGCCGGGGCGGACTACTTCTCCGTTTCACGCTCGATGGGCCCGGCCATGGGCACTGTTGCAGGTTTGCTGAGTTGGTTCAGTCTGTCACTGAAAAGCGCCTTCGCGTTGGTCGGCCTGGCCGTGCTGGTCGGTCCACTTCTTGGCGTGAATCACTACCTCATCGGGCTGGCCCTGGCGTTCGTGTTCGTCGGGGTCAATATCCTCGGCGCCCGCGAGGCGGCCCGGTTCCAGGTCATTCTCGTCCTTGGGTTGCTGGTCCTGATGCTATGGTTCGTGATCGCGGGATTGCCCCGGATTCGCATCTCGTATTTCGAACCCTTCGCCCCCCTGGGGTTGCAAGCTGTCTTCTCCACGACTGGTTTCGTTTTCGTCTCCTACGGTGGTCTGCTCAATGTCGCCAGCGTGGCCGGCGAGGTGAAGGACCCGGGCCGGCTCGTGCCGCTGGCGATGACGTTGGCCTTGGCTGTCATTGTCGTGCTGTACACGCTGATGATTCTCGTGACCAGTGGCGTTCTCGGCGCCGAAGAGCTTGACCACTCCTTGACACCCATCAGCGATGCGGCGAGTGTCTTCCTCGGTTCGACCGGCCAGATGGCCGTCCGGATCGCCGCCGCGCTGGCGTTCTTGACGACCGCCAATGCAGGCATCATGACCGCCTCGCGCTATCTCTTCGCGCTCAGTCACGATCAACTTCTGCCCCGCCGACTGGGTCGGGTCGGCAGGCGGTTCAAGACGCCCGGCGCGGCGATCGTCGTCACCGGGCTGGTGATCCTGATCGCGTTGTTCATCAAGGTGGACATCCTCGTCGAGGCCGCTTCAACCGTGTTCGTTCTGGGCTATCTTCTCGCCAGCCTGTCGGTTATCGTGCTGCGTGAGAGCGGATTGCAGAACTATCGTCCGAGTTTCCGCGCCCCCTTGTATCCCTGGGTTCAGATGGCTACCATCCTGGGGTTGGCCTTTGTGGTCCTGGAAATGGGTGAGCATGCGTTTGCCATCACGGGATTGCTCATTGTGGCGGGATTCTGCGTCTACTGGTTCTACGGCCGTCGAGTAGCCCAGAGAACCTCGGCTCTGGTTCACTTGGTCCGTCGCGTGCTGGCCAAAGAACTGATCGACGGCACGCTCGATCGAGAACTGAAAGACATCGTTCGCGAACGCGACCAAATTGAGTTGGATCGATTCGACAGGCTAGTTGAGAACGCGGTTGTCTTGGATGTGGATCGTTCCCTCGACGTGGGGGCTTTCTTCACGGCGGCCGCGGCCGAGTTGGCGCCCCGGGTGGGCCAGGATGCGAGACGACTTCACGATCTGCTTCTCGAACGGGAGAGGGATACTGGGACCGTGCTCAGCCCCGTCCTCGCGGTTCCTCACGTGGTCATTAACGGAACCGGGCGGTTCGACCTTCTGATCGCGCGCAGCCGCCCCGGGGTACGGTTTTCCGACCAGGCGCCACGGCTCCACACGGTTTTCGTCATCGCCGGCAGTCGGGACCAGCGCAACTTCCATCTACGCGTCCTCTCGGCGATTGTCCAGATCGTGCAAGACCCCGATTTCGAGCGGCACTGGATGGCCGCACGGAGCGAACAGGCTCTCCGGGATGTCATCTTGCTGGGCCGACGCCGACGAGACTGGATGTAGCGGCCGACGATCAACGCCCTACGCATAGGCTCGAGAGATCTCGCTGCGCGAAAATGTTTGCCCCCGATTTTTTGCATGCGACCAATTGTGATCTATACTTTGGATGTAAGGGGTGAACAAGACAACCATGCGGGCCAAGGCTCGCTGAAAAAACTCCTTCCTTCTTTTCCAGGGGGGGCGGCAGACCGGGTTGCGGAACCACGGGGGGTCGGCTGTCTCCCTCTTTTTGCGCGCTCGCAGCGCCCCCGTTTCGGGCATTTCTATTGTCACCGCCATTTCTTCCGAGGTATCATCGATCGCCGTACGGCAATGTGCTGACCTCGTACAAGGAGAGCGAAGAAATGCGAGAAGACAAGACGCCTTTTATGCTGCGAATCCTCTGTGTCCAGTCGTTCATCGCTCTGGCTGCTTCAATCATTCTTCCGATCACAGCGAAGATCGAGGGCGAGAACGTGAATGCGGTGACCACCTTTCCCTATATGTTCGCCGGCCTCATTGGGATCTCGGCCTACGAGATCTCCTCGCGTTTGTACAAGCGGGTGGTGGCGCTGGAGAATCAGGTCGCCGGCCTGAAGAGCGATTAGGCCGAATGACGTTGCGCTCGACACCTGGAAGATACAGAGCGCATACATCTAGATTGTGCCTAGGGCCCTCGGCGACGCTCCGCGTGAGAAAACAGTCGCCTCGGCGGGGTGCATCTGATATCCTCATCTTGGCAGCAGTGGCATCGTTCTGGGGCACCGTGACACCGGCAAGTTGGATCATTGTAGGTGGGTGGCGATGGCGAAACGAAGGCCAGGTCGAAGCAAGGTCCGCCGGACGGCTCCTGCGAAGGCGCCGAAGCGCACAGTCTCCGTCCGGGCCTTCTTGATCGGTCTCGGCGCTGTTCTTGTACTGATCGCCATTGCCGTCGTCTTGATTCGCCGCAAGGACGCACCTTCCATTCCCTCGGCGCCGCCAGTTGTCACTGAATCCATGCCGCAGATTGCGACGGCGCCCGAACCCTTTCGCTTCAATGTCGATCTCGACGATGCGTCCCTATCGGCCGGACAGAAAGATCGGTCGCTGCGCGACGAGCAGATTCAGGTTGTCGAGCGTCTGGTTGCGATGATGCCCAGCAATGCCAACGCGGTGTTTCTTTTGGGTATGGTGCATCAGGAGCAGGGCGACACCGTGGCGGCAACCCAGGCCCTTCAGCGGTGCCTGGAGCTGGCGCCCAATCGAGCAGATGCGTACGACCATCTGGGCCGGATCGCTCAGCAGCAGGACGAGCCGGAGAAGGCGGTGACGTACTTCGAGAAGGCCCTCGCTCTGAACCCCAAGATGGCGGGGCTCCACTATCGTCTGGGGCAGGTCTACCGAGCCTGTGATCGGCCCGATGAGGCGATCGCGGCGGTGACCAGAAGCGTTGCGCAGGCCCCGCAGGCGCCAGAGAATCACGTCCTCCTTGGCGAACTGCACCTTCAGAAACAGCGATACGAAGAGGCGCAGCGGCACTACGAGGCGGCGCTGGTGCGCGACCCTAATCTGAGCAAGCCCTACTACGGCTTGGCGACAGCCGCCGCACGGCTGGGCCGGCGCGAGCAGGCTCTAAAGTATCGCCGCAAATTCAAGGAGGTCGAGGAGAAGGAGCGGGAGATCGCCAAACAGCAGCGAACCGATTTCGATCCGCTCCAGGTCACCCTCGGCAGCGCGGCGCATACGCACACGGACGTCGCCCGCGTGCTCGCGATCGGTGGTCACCTCACCCTGGCCGAGCAGCTCTGGCGCCGCGCCGCCCGGTTGGATAGCGCGAATGTGGATTGCCGTTTCAGCTTGGCGGATCGCTATTTCCGCATGAAGCGTTTCCAGCAGGCGTTGCCCTGGTACCTGGAAGTGATCGAGGCCGCGCCGAACCATGGTCCGGCCCATTTCTTTCTGGCGCACGTGTATGAGGAACTGGACCAGGATGCCAGGGCTCGACAGGCGTATGAGAAGGTTATACGGGTCTCGCCCGATCGGACGGAGGGGTTTCTGGCGCTGGCGCGGTTCCTCTGGGAGCGCGATGGAGATCTGCAACGGGTAAAGGGGCTCGTGCAGCGAGCGGTGGACCTGGCGCCGATCGCAGCCAACTATGCCTTTCTGGGACGGGTCTGCCACAAATCTGGGGATCGTGAGGCGGCGCGGGCCGCGGTTCAGAAAGCCGTTCAACTGGCCCCGCGCCATCCGGAGTATCAGCGTCTACTGCGGCAGGTCCAGGAGAACTGAGCGCATGCGGAATCGCCCGAGCCGAGTAATGGGATTGGTGGCGTTGCTCGGAGCGATTCTCGCGCCCGGACGCGCCCACGGTATTCGGCTGGTGGATGTCACCAAAGATACGGGCATTTCCTTTGTCCATACCGACGGCAGTTCGGGACAGCGCTACATCGTCGAGACGGTCAGCGCGGGCATCGCGTTGTTCGACTATGACAACGACGGTGATATCGATATCTACTTCCTCAATGGCGCGCCTCTGAAAGGGGCCACGGCCAAGACGCCGCCCCGCAACGCCCTGTACCGCAATGAGGGCGGCTGGAAGTTTGTCGATGTCACGAAGCAGGCGGGCGTCGGTGACACAGGCTACGGCCTGGGCGTTGCGGTTGGCGATTACGACAACGATGGAGACCGTGACCTGTACCTCAACAACTACGGGGCCAACGTGCTCTATCGCAACAACGGCAACGGGACTTTCAGTGACGTCACCACCCAGGCTCGCGTCGCCAATGGGGCCAAGGTCGGCGCCGGCGCGTGCTTTCTGGATATCGACAAGGATGGTGACCTCGATCTCTACGTCGCCAACTACGTCGATTTCACCTACGAGAACCATCAGGTCGCTCGCTTCAACGGGTACCCCGCCTACGTGGGCCCGCTGAACTACGAGGGGACCTCCGATACGCTCTATCGCAACGAGGGCAACGGCATGTTTGCCGATATCTCCGTCGCTTCGGGTATCGCCGCCCACGCGGGCACCGGCATGGGCATGGTCTGTGCCGACTACGACAACGACGGGGATACGGATGTGTTCGTGGGCAACGACGTGGCGGGTAATTCGATCTTCGAGAATGATGGCGCCGGGAAGTTCGAGGAGGTGGGCCTGCTCACCGGCCTGGCGTACGACTTGGCGGGGCGCCCCCAGGGGACCATGGGCGTCGACTGCGGTGACTACAACAACGACGGCCTGCTCGATTTTCATGTCACCTCGTACCAGCGCGACTGGGCGACGCTGTACCGCAATCTTGGGGATGGCATGTTCGAGGACGTTACTCGCGTGACCGGCGCGGGAGGGCAAACCTTCGCCCATGTCACCTGGGGCAACGGCTTGGTTGACTTCGACAACGACGGGGATCTGGATATCTTCATCTCATGCGGCCATCTCCACGACAACGTCGACCGCTTCGACCGCACGACAAGTTATCTCGCGCCCAACCAGTTGATGGAGAATCTGGGCGATGAGAAGTTCGCGAATATCTCGGCCAAGGCGGGGCCGGGAATGGGTGTCGTACTGAGCAGTCGCGGCGCTGGCTTCGGGGATCTCGACAACGATGGCGATGTCGACGTCGTGATCTCAAACTCGCGCCGGGGCCCGACGATTCTCCGCAATGA
Organism: Sedimentisphaerales bacterium; assembly: GCA_028277585.1. GTDB lineage: Bacteria > Planctomycetota > Phycisphaerae > Sedimentisphaerales > Anaerobacaceae > Anaerobaca. The sequence goes on along the minus strand of JANQFY010000086.1, from coordinate 7,915 downwards.
TATGGGGGGCGACCGCCATTGGCTGGGCGTTCGTCTCCTGGGCGTCAAAGCCAATCGCGACGGAATCGGCTCGCACGTTACGGTTATCGCGGGCGATCTGAAGCAGTTCGCCGAGGTCCATAGTGGACGCGGCTACCAAAGCCATTCGGGCCTGCGTTTGCATTTCGGGCTCGGAGATCACGCGAAGGTGGATCGCCTCGAAGTCCAATGGCTGGGGGGCGGCAGGGACGTGCTGGAGAACATCCCCGCCGATCGGTTCATCACGATCAAACAGGGCCAGAGTTCCAGCCGCCAGGCGCCCTGAGTTCTTCGGGCAGTCTCCGGCAGGATTGTGTGTGACCGTTGGCTTGCGGGGTGCCTTTTGTCTTTGAGCGCATCTGTTCTCGCAGATACAAGGAGACGCACCATGAAGGCTTCCATACCCATCGTGATTGCGGCTGTTGTGCTGGTTGTCGCGTGTCTGGCCCTCGGACCGCCCGCTCCCGATCGGGAGCGAGACGACGTGATTGCCCGACTGGAACAGCGCATCGACACCCTGGAGCGACGGGTGGAGATGCTGGAGAAGAAGCTCCACGCGGCCCCGGTCGGCCGCCGCTCGTCTACCACCAGGCCGGCCCGGCCGTCCGTACGGCCGAGTCATCCTCGAGGTTGGCGCCGCAAGGAGTTCAACGGGATTCCGTACTACGTTATCCCCCTAAAGCTGGCGCCGAAACGCTAGACCGGTCAGACCACTGTCCGTGAGGCCCAGGGTCGATGGTGATTCCACGTCGTGTCATCTATCCAACTGGTTGGGATCGAACAACTCTGGCGGCAGGTCAGGGTCTTCTTCCAGCAGGTGTATCCGGCTGATTCGCCTGTCAGGCTGTCTCGTGTCGGGGCGACCGACCTTTTGCTCGTATCCTTCGATAGTCACGACCCTTGGATACCACTGACCCGCAGATGTTTGGCCGTATTCGATCACATCGTATACGCGAACTCGCTCGCGCCGCCCTTCATAACTCTGAGCACTGTCTGACCCTGTCGTATCCACCCGCCAGGGAGCGTCCGCCCGCTCCTCCTCGCTGTAGCGCCGATAGAGGTAGTCCTTCGCCGGGTCCACGTACAGCGCGAGGCGTTTTGGAAGCTGATGGGTCATTCCCGGCGCCGTCAGTTCCATCGCCAGCAGACCATGCTCGCGGGCGAAGTCGTTGTCATACATGTGCTCCGGTTCGCCCAGCCACCAGAGCATCCGCCAGCCGAAATCCTCTATGTCGTCATCAGCATACATGTCCCCGTCAGGCCGGCGCTGCGGCGTGCGGAGGACCATTTGTCCCTCGTGCTCGTCCAGCATGTGTTGCCAGAGGCCGTCGTAGATGCGGACGGAGCGAATGCCGTGCCGTTCGGGGTTGGGCCAAAACGACTTGGCGTGGGCCAACGAGGTTCCCAGTATCCCGGCCCACTGATTGGTCAGCTCGTTCGGTGTGCCATGGAGATTCCAGAAGACGTCCACCCTCAGCTTCTCATCCTGTTGGTAGATGACCATCGTTTCGATGATTCTCTCTTGTCCTTCTTCGACCCGTGCTTCGGTCTGTACGGCGACATAGTGTTTGAGAAATCCGTCACGATGCGCTGCGATCTTGGCGCGGGTCTCCTCCACTCGTGCGTCCGGCACCTTGTTGATGATCATGACATCGCGGGGCACGCCCAATTCGTAGATGTCAGCCGGTCCGGTCTCCAGTGGCGCTGTTTCGGATTTCATAGTGATGATCGGCGTATCATCAGCGGCGAAGTATTGCGTCTCGGATTCTGCCAGACGTAAGTTGGCTCGGTCCACGACGAGTCTGGTCCGGATCGTCTTGACGGTTTTGCCGGCAAATAACATCTTGGATCGGAACTGGTTGGGATCCGTGCTCATGTTGTTCAGCACCTCATCGAATTCAATCACCGTCATCGTGACCCCGTCGCGCTGCTCTTCTGATTCGGCGACCTCGAGGCCCCGTTCACGCAGCTTCTTGGCGTATTCGGTCAACTGGGTTCCGGGGCCCGCCCATTGGCCGTGCAGTTTCTGGATCAACATCTCCCGAGATTTGGGATTGTAGATACTCCAATGCATCTTCTCGTAGTCCATCAGGTGGATATACGTCTCGTCGTAGATGGCGTAGACCTTCCGGCCTGCAAGGTCGATCCACTTCGTATCCACGCTGGCTGGCTCCGCCTGATCGGGCAAGTACTTCCGCACGATGACCCTGGTCCAGGCGGACTTGTTGAGATTCTGGGCGACTCGAGTCAGCAGTTCGGCGGCGCTGAGTCGGGTGTTGCTGAAATGGTGAACCACCAGCGCCAAGACCAGACAGGCCGCTGCGGCCGAAACGTATCGTGTCCAGTGGCGCGTTGCGAGATCATGCCAGAGGCGCTGACCGGTCGTAGCAGCCGTTTCTTCATTCTCGGTTAAGGACTGTCGCACACGCTCGATGTCACGTTCGACAACATCCTGGGGCAGTTCGAATTTGGCGATCTCCTCGAATTGCCGCATGAGTTCTTGTTCGCTCGTTCTCTTAGTCATAGCTCACCTCCGCATCGGCGTGAGCGGGATCTTGTCGGTCCAGAATGCCACGCAGTTTCCTGACGGATTTGGAGCACACCACCCGGACGTAGTCGGGGTTCTTGCCCAGCCTCCGGGCGATCTCATCATAGGGCTCCTGTTCGATGAATCGCATGACGACCACGTTGCGCCCCAGTTCATTGAGTTTGGAGGTCGCCTGGAGGACACGCTCAAGTCGCTCGGCGTGAATCAGTTCTTCCAACGGGGTCGCAGGCGATTTTTCAGGCAGTCTCGCCTCTTCCCGATCGGACAGACGACCGCGCCGCCGACGCCATTCGAAGGCCAGGTTCGCCGCCGTTCGCCAGGCGAAGGCGTAGGGATGATTTGCCTTGTCGAATCCCCGTGAGCCGGCCAGACAAATGAACAACTCCTGCATCAAGTCACCGGTGGCGTGCTCGCACAGGGTCAGCCGGGCGAGCAGCTTGTGCAGGCTCGCCCCATGCCGGTCCAACACGCCCAAGACCTTTTCTTGACGGTTCTCCAAGGAATCTCCTTCCCGTTCCTGGAATACGCCTGCGGCCCCCACGCCGGCCGGGCCTCTATCGTATGAAGATGCCGATGGGCCGTCCAATGAACCTCCCTTTTCGCGAGAAACCGTGTTTCTTGCGCCCATTTTCCTTTCCTCGGGGCGTCTTCTATGCGAAATCGGTACTGTTGAGGGGCCGATAGATTGGATCTTTGGAAAGCAGCACCTTGACGCAGAGCAAACCTGACAACGTGTTGGTCGAGCGGGCCATTGCCGGCGACGGCGACAGTTTCACGGAGCTGTGCCGGCGGTACTACGGCGCGATGGTCGCTGTCGCCGATGCGATCCTGGGTGACCGGCACCTGGCCGAGGACGCGGCTCAGCAGGCGTTTGCCAAGGCGGCGGTGAAATTGCCCAATCTCAAAGAGGCCGAGAAGTTCGGCTCCTGGTTGGCGGCGATCTGTCGCAATGCCGCCCGGGATGTCGGGCGGGCTAACGCGGCGTTTCGAGGACGTCAGGAATTGACGCGCGAGGCAACGCATCCGGCTCCCGGCGAGGATGGTGAGGCGGTCCGAGCGGCATTGAAACAGCTCGAACCGGATGCTCGAGAGGTGATCTACTTGAGATTCTATGATGGACTCTCCTACGAACGTATCTCCGAGGTGCTGGGGATTTCCGAGCAGGCGATCAACGGCCGGCTCCGGCGGGCCAAGCGGAAACTGGCCGGCCTGCTGCGCCGGGAAGGTTTCGATGAGGTGGTCGCATGAGCCAACGCAGAGATGAAAACTGGCTCGACGACGAACTGCGGCGGGCGATCGATACGACGAACCCTCAGTTCGACGCCGAAGCGTGGAAGCAGAAGTATGCCGTTGAGTACCAGACGCTGGTCGCACGTCTAGGGAAGCCTCCGTCCTCCAAGAGGCCAATACGATTTGTGATCACACGCTATGCGATTGCTGCGGTGATTCTCATTGGCGTCGGGGTCCTGTTGACCCGGACGCCGGAACCCGGTGAGCGCGAACCGGCGCCCAGGCCCGGGCCAACCGTGACGTCCCCGGCCGAAATGACGAGCATGATGGCGCTGCGCGCCGCCTATCGACAAGGGGGGCAGGACGCTTTGGAACAACTGTTGGACACAGCGATGGAGAAACTGGGACCGCGGCCCAGCGAAACGCCAACGCTGAGACTCTTGAGTGACTTCGAAGGTTAGACAAGCGGAAAGGATAGGAATATGCGAACGATGTTGAGACGACGCGTGTTAAGGGCTCTGTTGGCGGGGTGCGTGCTGCTGACGACCGTCGGTCAGGCAGGGGCGATTCCGCCGGACCCGGACAACGCGGCGCTACTGTACTACCAGGCGTTCATGTCGATTCCTGAGTTCGAGGGTGAGGTGAGGGATTTGCTCAGGAACGTGGCCCAGGGCAAGGTTGACCCAAATGACGCCGCTCGGGAGGCCATCGGCAAGTGTCGGGCCGCGATCGAAACAGCCGAGGCGGCGTCTGAGCTTTCGATCTGTCACTGGGGCTTCCGGTTCTCGCAGGGCTTCGACTGTTTGATGCCGCAGCTGTCCCAGTGTCGAGTTCTCACTTTCGTCCTCTTGGCCGAGGCACGTGTCCAGGCGGCCGATGGCGACCATCGCAGCGCCTTGGAACGTTGCGTGATGCTGGACAACTTCGCCCGTCATATCGGCGATGACACACTGATCTCCTACCTGGTCTCGCTGGCGGTGCGGAATCTCGGATACGAATGCATGCGAGGCATCATGGGCCAGGCGAGTGGCGATGCGTCATTGATGCGCTGGCTCAAGAGCGAACTGTCGACCACGTCCGAGCACGAGTTGACCCCGATCAGGTCGCTGAAGATCGAGAGGGAGATTGTGCTCAAGATGCTGCGCATGGAGAACGCCGAGCAGTACGCACGTGTCGTTGTGGGCGAAGGCGGCACCGAGGAGGAGATTCTGGCGAAGGTCAGTGAGGAGATGTTCGCCAAGGCCCGGCGGATCTACAACGAGCATGTCACCGAGGCGCTGAGCGTTATGGGTGGTCCCATGCCCTACGAGCAGGCCTATGCCCGGCTGGACGATCTGATGGAGAGTTTCGATCCGAACGACCCGGCCGCCGCGGCCGGCGGCGCCCTGGCGCCGGCGCTCGCGAAGATCATGACGCTCAAGGTGCGGGCCGAAGCGCATACCAACGCGATGCGAGCCGGCGCTGAGATCTACTTGCAGAAAGCGAAATCCGGAAAGTTGCCCGCCAAGTTGCCCGCCGGCTTGCCCAAAGACCCGTTCAGCCGTGAGGACTTCGCCTACGAGCGAACCGACGACGGCTTCGTCCTCCGCTGCCAAGCCAAGGACCTCGACAAAGACACAATCCACGAATACGTGTTCGCCGTGAGATGACGAGCTTCTTTCGCGCAGAGAATAAGGGCCGGGTCTCCGATGAGGCCCGGCCCTTATTCGTACAATTGCTGACCATGGAGTCACCGTTCGCTTACGGTGGGATGGAGGCCGCGAATCATCTACTTCAGGCGGGCGGCGGGTAAGCGTTTGAGTCGCTGGTTGCGGGGGTCCACTTCGATGCCCACCGATTCGAGCGCGGTGACGCCCAGGATTGGCTCAGCGTCGTCTGCGCCGAAGATCACGGTCGTCCAGACCGTGTCGCCCATGAACTCAACCTCGGCGCCTGCGATGTCCATCTTGACTTCGGAACCGTCAGCCAGTTCGTAAGTACGTTTTGATCGAGGTCGGATACCGACGGCTTCCAGATGTTTGCGCGGGACCAGGCAATCGACGGCGCCTGTGTCCACGAGAAAAAGCCCTTCCCAGGCTTTCTCGATCTGAGCCGGATTGCGAACGGTTACGGTAACGTGCGTCATGCCCATCTGCGTGTCCTCGTCCTCACCATTTTCCCGACTGGGTTGCACTCGATTCAGTATACCAGATCGATCCTCGTCGACGTAACGAATTCCGCTTGGATGTGAAATGAACAGGCCGAGCCTTTGAGGGCTCGGCCTGGTCTGTGTATTCGATTCTGTGGACCTGAATGTGCAGGTCGTCCCGGATGCTAGAGGTCCAGCGGGGAGATGTACTCGCCCTTGGAAGCCTTGAGGGCTTCGAGGCGCTTGCGTTGGGCGGCCATCTCGTCGGTCATCGCCTGCGGGGTATCCTGAACCGTGGCGTAGATCTTCTCCATGCGATCGAGCTTGGCCAGCAGTTCGGGGATACGCACGCTGAACTGCTCGACGTAATCCTGCTCGGTGAAGTCCTTGTTCAGAACATCCTTGAAGAGCTTCTGGAGGTCTTCGCACTTGGGGATCATGCCGTAGCCGGCGTCGAGGGCCTCGACGTCGCCGTGGACACGCAGTTCCATCCACTTGACCCAGACGGCCTTATCGAGCATGCCGTTGAGGTAATTGCCGTCCTTCTTGAGGAAGTAGTTGGTTCCGAAGACCTTGGGACGCTTGATGTCCTTGGCGAAGTCCAGGTTGTTCTGCAGGTACTTGCCGACGGACATGGAAAGGAAGTCCATGTTGCTCATCACGTTCCACTTCCGCTCGCCCTCGGCGCCGATGGTCGCGGCGGTCGTCTCGGATTCGAGCATGGCGCCCATCGTGCAGATGCCGTGATCCCAACTGTAGGCCTCGAGGACCGGGACGCTGGTGTCGCTGTCGCGGCCGCCGTAGATGATGCCGCCGACGGGCAGGCCGTTCGGGTTGTCCCAATCGGGGTCCTGGTTTTCCAGGTCCTGCATCCGCACCGTGTAGCGGGCGTTCTTGTGGCTCGGCGTCGTGTCCTTGCCGTCCGGGCCCTTCATGCCTTCGGTCCACTCCTGGCTGACGTGGTTGCTGCCCTCGGTGGGCAGGTCCTGACCCATGCCGAGCCAGTAGGGCTTGTCGTCTTTGACCAGGACGTTGCCGAAGATGACCTCGCCCGGATTGTGCAGGACGTCCCAGATGACCGGGTCGCCGTCGGCGTTCACGTCGCGGATGATGCCAAAGATGCCGGCTTCGACGTTGGCGGTGCGAAATTCGCCGTCGATGACGCGGAAGTAGGCCAGGTCGTCGCCGACGATGTTCTCACCGGGGATCATGGCGGTCGACGTCTTGCCGCAGGCTGACGGGTAAGCGCCGCAGAGATAGGTCTTGCGACCGGCCGGACCGTTGGCCCGCATGATGAACATGTGCTCGGCCAGCCAGCCTTCGGCGTCCGCCTTGCGGATGGCCAGACGCAGCGATAATTTGCAGGTAATATTTTTAGTTTGCATGTACAATTTTTAATTTGCATGTACTATTTTTAATTTGCAGCAACATTTTTAATTTGCATGTGTGACCCTTCTGGGCCACCATACAAACCTGACCCTCTAAATCGTTAGCCACCTAGGAAGAATCTTGCTCTCTACACCAACGATGGGAGTGCCAGATTGGGTCGTAGCTGCATGTATTGCACTGGCAGAGATCACAAGTCTGCAGAGTGCAAACAACTCACTGACTTGAAACTACAGAAAAAGATCTTGAGTGACAAAAAGCTGTCCTTAAATTGTAAGGGTCAAAGACATAGAGCACACGAATGCCTTAGCAAGCATACCTGCCAACATTGTGCAGGTAAACACCATACTTCTATTTGTGACAGGTAACCTGGTAACAATCATATGTTGCTTGCAACTGGTGAAGGGACTGTGGTTTATCCAGTTGTGGTGGTAGTTGTTGATGGTATTGTAATAATGTAGAGTATTACTGGATACTAGGGCCGGTACTTCATACGCATCAGCAGTCTTGGTTGATAAGCTAAACAAGCAACCTACACATGTTGAATGCAAGCAGATTGAGATGATTGTCTGCTCAACAGTGCAGAGGGTGCAAAGCTACAAGGT
>JANQFY010000083.1 GCA_028277585.1 Sedimentisphaerales bacterium | reverse complement strand
GCGCCGCGACCCGGACCGATTCGTCCGGCGACTTCGTTGCTTCGATCACCGCGGGCAGCGCCGCCGCGTCGCCGCGATCGGCCAGCGCCGAGAGCACCTGCACTTGCACGGCCGGCGACAGAGCGGGTAGTTCGTCGGCCAGCGCCTTGGTGATCGCCTCGCCCGGAATATCCCGCACGATGGCGATCGCGCCGGTCTGCCGCTCCGGTTCACCGCTCTTGAGTTCGTCCATCACCAATTTGATGATCTCGTCCTGCGCTCCAGCCGTTCCTGTCAGCAGGCCGGACGTAACCAGGACACCCACCACGAGCAACGCGAAGCGGAATCTCTTCAACAACAAAGCCATATACGCTCCATCTCAGAATACAAATTCATACGCCGTCGTCGGCACAGAGCGATGGACCCTGTGCCGACGACGGTGGGACTACTTGCTGCTGGAGGCCTTGAGCATGCCGCGCAGCGCCGCGGTGCGCACCAACTGCGGCACGCCCGCCTTGTTCAGTTCCAGATACATCTTCTGGGCCTGGGCCTTCTGCCCGTCGGCCAGCAACTGATCGGCGCACTTGAGGCACGCGTCGTAGGCGACCATCTTCAGCTTCTCGGGCACGCTGTTCTTGGCCTTACTCAGCGCCGCGGCCGCATCGGCGCCGCCGATCTTACCCAGGGCGCTGAGGGCCGAGCCGGCCAGCAACTGATCCGAACTGCCTGTCAGCTTGCCGATGTCCTTGGCGGCGGCGCGACAACCCCGCTCGCCCAACGTGTTGACGATACCGATCTTGGCCTTGCCCTGGGCCTCGCCCAGCGCCTTGACCAACGCCTTGTCGGCGGCCTTGCCCGGGATGCGTTCCAGGGCGTAGCGGGCCATATCCGAGAGCTTCTCATCGGTCAGCATCGACGCCAGTACGGGCACCGACTGATCCGTTCCGATGATGCTCAGCTCGCGGCAGACATACTGCTTGCCCGCGTACTTGGCGTCGGACTTCAGTACGCCGATCAGCGCCTTCTCGATCTTCTTCAGCGCCCCGGCCTTGCCGTAGGACTGGCGAGTCTTGTCACTCAGCTTTGTCAGGGCTTCCCGGCTCCCGCCGAAATCGTACGCCTTGACCTGATCCAGCAACTGCTCCATCTCTGACTTCTTCACGACTTTCGCTCCCGGTTTCGGTGTCGTATCGACCTTCAGATCGCCCAATGCGAACTGAATCCCCAGCAGAAAGTGCTCGAGAATCGGCGGCGTCCATGTCACGGCATGATCGTGTCCGAGCGAGCAGTAGAAGACGCGGCCCTTACCCCAAGTCTTGATCCAGGTGATGCCGGTGTCGTCGTCGCCCTCGCGGAGGCCCTTGGCGTTGGCGGTCGCCTTGTCGCTCATGTCCAGGCTCATCAGCACGCGGGCCTTGGCGCGGGAATAGAGCGGCGGATCGGTGCGGTAGATTTCGTCCTTGATCTTGAACCCCTTCCCGGCGAACGGCGCCATCAGCGGATGGTCGGGATCATCGATCTTCATCGCCCAGGTCCCACCGCCGCCCCAGGGATGACCGGTGAACTTGCCGCCCATCATTTCCATGGCTTCGGGCCAATCGTAGAAGTTGTCCGTCGCAGCGTGGATACCGACGATGCCCTTGCCGCCTTTGATGAATCCCATCAGGCTCTTGCACAGCTCCGGGGTGTCCTTGAGGTTCAGCTTCAGGCGGGTCGTGTTGTTCAGGCACAGCGCATCGAACTGATTGAGGGTGTCGGCCTGCAGCATTTTCAGATCGTCGGTGATCACGACCGAGAAGGCGCCGGTCTTCTCGCCCATGATCTGCAGCGCCTTATTCCAGTACGGGATGGAACTGTGCTTGAATCCCTGGCACAGATCGATCACCAGCAGACGCCGCGGCTGGGCGGGTTTGGCCACAGCCTCAGTAGGCATGGCGGCCTCGATCTTCTTGATCTCCTCCGGCGTCGGTTTCTTGTCGGCCGCAACGGCCGGGTTGATCAGCATCGCCACACAGAATACCGCGAGCAACGCACCGCTCAATGCTTTGGATCTTTCAATCATCTTGGCTCCTTTCGTTCGTATCAAAGCCCCACCCCCTGCCGCTCGTGCGGAGCGGGCGTCGTTCCATTCCATTTCTATAGCGTCCAGGGACTGCGCATCGGCCGTGACATCAGCCGAGCCGCCTCCACATCGTTGACAAACTGCTCCCGGTCCGGGTCCCACTGAACCTTGCGACCGAGCAACATAGCGATCTCGCCGAGATGGGCCACGCTGATGGAGCGGTAGGCCGTCTTGATCGGCGTGATCGTCTCCTTGCGCGACTTGACGCACTCCAGGAAGTTCCGGCCGTGGTCGCGACTCTCGTACAGCCGCGTCTCTTCCGGACCAATCACCTCCTCGAGAATCTTCGGATCGCTGGCCGTCAGGCCGCCGCGTTTGACGTGAATCCAGCCGCGATCGCCGTACCAGCAGGTTCCCATCCCCTTGGGCACTTGTCGATCGTTCGCGACGGTCATCACCAGTCCGCCGGCGTATTTGCAGGTGAACTTGTATTGGGTCGGGACATTGTACAGGCCGTCACTCGGATAGGCGCCCTTGCCCTCGATCTCGACAGGACCGGTGCGGTCCAGGCCGAGCCCCCAGTGGGCGATGTCGATGTGGTGGCCCGCCCAGTCAGTGAGCTGACCGCCGGAGTAGTCCATGATCCAGCGCCAGTTCCCGTGCAGCACGCCCCGGTACGGCACCTTGGGCGCCGGCCCCAGCCAGAAATCCCAGTCCACGGTGGGCGGGACAGGTTGGACGGCCTTGACATCGCTCGCGCCGCCGGTGGGCAAGCCGACCTCAACGTGGCTGACCTTACCGATGCGCCCATTGATGACCAGTTCGCAGGCCCGGTGGAAATTCGCCACCGATCGTTGCCAACTGCCCGTCTGCCAGATGCGATCGTAGCGGGTGACCGCTGCGACCATGGCCTTGCCTTCGTTGATCGTGCGGGCCAGGGGCTTCTCGCTATACATGTCCTTGCCCGCCCGGGCGCCCGCCAGAACAGGAATCGAATGCCAGTGGTCCGGCAGGGCCAACGACAGCGCATCGATATCATCGCGGGCGATCAGCTCGCGGAAGTCGTGGTACGTCGCGCAGTCGGCATTGCCATACTTCTCGTCGACCCTCTTCTTCGCCCGGTCGCGATGGGCCTTGTCCACATCACAGACGGCCAGAACGCGAGCCTCCCGCCTGTTCAGGAAGCTGTTCATGTTGCCGTTCCCCATGCCGCCGAGACCGATGCAACCGATCGTGATCTTGCCGCTGGGCGGGTCAGCGCCCAGGACGGACGCCGGCACGATATAGGGGAGCGCCATGGCGCCAGCAGTGGTCCCCAGGAAGCGACGCCGGCTGATTACTTTGCTCTTCTCCAAAACTCAGGTCCTTTCCGTTGCCTTTACCATCCCCCTCCGTCCGATCGCCACTAGATCCGCCATGGGCTGCGGCTGGGCCGCGCGACCAGACGATTCGCCTCGTCATCGTCCACAAACAGCCCGGCCTGCGGGTCCCACTTCAGCGGACGCTGCAGCTTGTACGCCAGGTTGCCCAGGTGGCAAACGATTACGGTGCTGGCGCCCGTCTCAACATCGCAGATCGGCTTGGTGCGTTTGCGGATCGCGTCCAGCCAGTCGGCGTAGTGGTTCTTACTCTCGTACAGACGGATCTGGTCGGCGCCAATCTGCTGGTCCTTCAAGATCTCGGGCCAGGTCTTGAGATAGCCCCGATTGACTTCGATCTTGCCCTTGTCGCCCTCGAAGAGAATCCCGTTGGCCTTGCCACGGGTCATGGTGATCCCATTGGCGTAGCGATAGGTCAACTCCTTGATGTCCTTGCCATCCGGCGGGATGATCTCGACGGGTCCCGAGCCGTCCATGCCGAGCCCCCACTGGGCGATGTCGAAGTGATGGGCGCCCCAGTCGGTCATTCCCCCGCCGCCGAAGGAACTATGATGACGCCAATGAGGGAACACGTCCACGCTCAGATGGGGCGACAATTCCGAATGGTAGGGTCGCCACTGAGCCGGGCCCAACCACATGTTCCAGTCGAGATAGTCCGGCACGGGCATCGCTTCGAGGGGCTTGTCGGCCGGCGGACCACCCACGCCTACGGTCACATGCTTGATGTCGCCGATGTAGCCGTTCTGGACCAATTCGCACGCGAAGCGGAAGTTCCACGACGACCGCTGCATGCTGCCCGTTTGGAACACACGATTGTACTTCCGCACGGTGCGAACGAGCGTCTGGGCCTCGGCGATGGTCTGGGTCAGGGGCTTCTCGCAAAAGATGTCCTTGCCCGCCTGAGCCGCCCGAGCGCACGTAACGGCGTGCCAATGGTCGGGTGTCGAAATCACGACCGCGTCGATATCGTCGCGGGCCAGCAATTCGCGGAAATCGCCGTAGGTAGCACAGCCTTTATAGGACCCCTTGCCCTTCTCGGCATAGTGTTTCTCGACAATACCCTTGCCCCGCTCGAGCTTGAGCTTGTCCACGTCGCAGGCCGCGACGACCTGTGTGCCGGCCGCGTTCAGGAAGGAACGCATCAGGTGTTTGCTCTGCTTGCCGCAAGCGATGAATCCGATGCCGATTCGCTCGCTCGGTGCCCCCCGACCCATGACGGAAGCCGGCACCACATAAGGGATCCCCACCGCTGCGGCCGCCGTCTTGAGAAAATCGCGTCGATTGATGTGCTTGTGCGTCATTCGTTCAGCCTCTACTGGTGCTCTCATGAATCTCGGGGTCTCGTGTCGCTGGACCCCACGAACGCGCCGGGACTTTCGTCACCAGGGACCGCTTGGGCTCGGGGATTGAGGTGCGTTCTGTGTGTCGCCCACCCTCCTGAGAAGTCGGCGCTCCGTTGTGCGGCGCCTGGTGTTCATGGTGTGTCTCCTGTTGGTGAAAGGGCCTGGACGCTTGAGAACGTCCAGGCCCTGCTGTTGTTGACCTGCCCTACCTGTCGAACTGGCCGTCGAAGGCAATGGCGGAAGGCTTGAAATCAGCCTTCTTGATCGCGACACAGGCCTCTTCAGCCCCGTGCTCGCGATCCATGCGGCTGTCTTCCCACTCGATCGAGAGCGGGCCCTGATAGCCGATGTCGTTGAGGGCGACGATGATCTCTTCGAAGTTGATGTCGCCGTGACCGATCGAACGGAAGTCCCAGTAGCGACGCGGGTCGGCGAATTCCGTGTGGCCGCCGAAGACGCCAACGGTGCCATCCCCGTGACCCCACCAGACATCCTTCATGTGGCAGTGGAAGATCCGATCGGAGAAGGTCCGGATGAACTTGACGTAATCGACGCCCTGGTAGCCGAGATGGCTCGGATCGTAGTTGAAGCCGAAACACTCATGGCCCTTGACGGCGTCGATGGCCCGCTGCGCCGAGGCGATGTCGAACGCGATTTCCGTCGGGTGCACTTCCAGGGCGAACTTGACGCCCTCAGCCTTGAAGGCATCGAGGATCGGCGTGAAACGCGTGGCGAAATCGTCGTAGCCGGCCTGAATCATCTCGGGCGTCGCCGGCGGGAAGGAGTACAGCAGGTGCCAGATCGAACTGCCGGTGAAGCCGTTGACAATGCTGATGCCGAGCTTCTTGGCCGCCTTGGCCGCATCGATGACACTCTGAGCGGCACGCTTCTTGACGCCCTCAGGCTCGCCGTCGCCCCAGACCTCGGGCGGAATGATCGTCTTGTGACGCTCGTCGATGTTGTCGCAGACGCACTGGCCGGTCAGATGCGTCGAAATGGCATACACCTCCAACCCGTACTTCTTGAGCAATTCGCGCTTGGCCTTGCAGTAGCCGTCGTCGGCCAGGGCCTTGTCGACCTCGAAGTGGTCGCCCCAGCACGCCAGCTCCACGCCATCGTATCCCCAGCCGGCCGCCTTCTGCGCCAACGTCTCCAGCGGAAGGTCCGCCCATTGCCCGGTGAACAGTGTGACAGGTCTAGCCATCTCAGTTACCTCCTTATGCAGTTCTGTTCGATGCCCTTCCCAAAGCGATTCCTTTCCCAGGAACAAACGCTCACAATCGGTCTTCTATTGCCGCCGGCCCCCGCAGCGACAAGTTCTCCGGCATGTGTCTCCGCTTGCGTGACATCAGGTCGCCACGCGACAGATGCACCCGCGCGGGCCATGCCTGAGTAAAGACCGTCATTATACCCTGCGTGAACAGGCAGGCAATGCCATTTTCCAGCCTCACCCTGATCGCCGCCATGAATTACGGCTACTTGACGTGCGTTATCTTCAGCACGTAGGCGTACTTACAGGGAACTTCATCCACCGTCAGCGGCGGGATGTCGATCACCAGACCGGAGTCAGACCGGCTCCAGTTAACGCATTGCGCCATGCCCAGCATTGTTACATCCGTATTGGAGGAAACCTCGATATCCTTGAGCACAAGCTGCTTGCCGGGCCAACGAGGCGCGATGGCATAGAGCGTATCGCCCTTGGATGTGAAGAAGACCTCAATAACCGCCTTATCGCCCGTCGGCGGCGCCGTCAGGGCGGCGATGTCGTACTTGGCCTTGTATTGCCTTCCGTAACCCAAATCCGGCCGCTTGCCCTTGGTCCACTGGACCGTCTTCTTCCAGGGTTTGGTGTCGTAGATCGCCTCACCGTTGACCTTCAGCCAATCGCCAATCTGGATCAGACGCTCCTCCATGATGACCGGGATGCGCCCGTCGCCGGTGGGCCCGATGTCCAGCAGCAGATTGCCCCCACGACTGACCAGGTCAACCAGCATCAAGACCATCTCCCGGGCGGATTTGTAGTGGGAAAGCGATTCGGTCCGACTGTAGCCGAACGAATGGCCCATGCCCCGGTTCTCCTCCCACGGATGGGCGCCGCTGGAAAGGCCCGCCCCATACTCGGTGGTGTAGTATCCGCCGTGCTTGTGCCGGATGTCCTTGCCCCACCGGTCGTTGATGACCACATCGTCACGGCACGGCGACTCGTTGAACAGCCAGGCCAACAGTTCTTCGCTGCGCCACTTCTTGTCGGGCATGTCCCATTCTCCGTCCGAAAAAATCACGGACGGCTGGTATTTCGTGACCACATCTTTGAACTGAGGGAACATGTGCTTGTCGACGTACAAGTCGCGGTCTGTCACCCAGAGCGGGTTGAACCACTCGTAGAGCGAATAGTAGAAGCCCATCTTCAGGCCCTTGTCGCGAACGGAATTCGTCAGGTCTCCCAACAGATCCCGCTCGGGGCCGATGGCCACTGAGTGCCAGGGGCGTCCCCAACTCTTGTTCGCGTGCTCGCTGGGCCAGAGACAGAAACCGTCATGGTGTTTCGAGGTCAATACGACGTACTTGGCGCCGCTGCGTTTGAAAACATCGGCCCACTGGTCGGGATCGAACAGCTCGGCCTTGAACTGTGGCGCAAAGGCGGCATAAGGGAACGTCGTCCCATAAGTTTCTTTGTGGTAACGCCACCAGGGGCCGTTCTTCTTCTTGTCGCCCTCGACACGTTGCCAGTACCACTCTGAATACTGGCCCGGCACCGACCAGGCGGGGACTGAGTACACACCCCAGTGGATGAAGATGCCGAACTTCGCATCCACCCACCACTGCGGCGTAGGTCGGGCGTCCAATGATTTCCAGTTCGCCTCGTACTTGCCGGCCGCCCCACAAACCCCAGGCCGCACCACCAACAACGCCAGCACACACACCACGAGCAAGACAATCCACCGTTTCATGAAAACGACTCCTTTCCAGACTGTTCCATCAACCTTAGCCCGAATGCCCCCGAGACAGAATCATAAACCGAAACCACCCCAGAAGCCAGCGAAACAAGGTAGATAACACCCTCACCCGCCATCACCAACGGCCTTGATATCGATAACCACTCCGCCAGCCCCCCACCTTTCTTGCTTTTCTCCTTATTTCAGCGCGACTCTCAACCGATACAGCGCGCAGCGATAGACTTTGCACTCTTTGATAGGACCTCCAAACGCTGATTGTCGGTTTCCGCTAATTGGTTGACGCTGATCGCATATGAAAGGAACCAGCAGATGCAGACAAATCCAGAACTGGGCGAAGAAACATGCCGCTCCTTGTTTGGGTACTTGGGCAAACACCCTGGGCCCTGGTGGCTCTCCTCGCTCAGGCTAAAGGAGGCCGCAGACGCACTACGCGACAACTGCTGGCCAAGAGAGCGTCAACACCATGATGTTGACGCTGCAACAGCCGACTTCCGCACCGGACCTGTCTACATGCTGCTCATGGGAATGGCTGTGGAGGCTGCTCTCAAAACCATCCTTGTGGCTGAGGATCCGAACCTGGTCGGCATGGAGAAGATCTCGAACACGATCGGGAATCATCGCCTGAGGAAACTCTGGAATCTCACGGGCTTGGGCAAAGTCCAGTCGCAGCAGACGGATTCCCTGTTGGATCGCCTTGAGAATTGCCTCGTCATCTTTGGCCGATATCCGGTGTCAAAGAAGGCTGGTGATATGGAGAAAATGTTGAATTCGTCCTTTCAAGGGCAACTTCACTTCGACCAAGTGGCCGGGCTATGGACCCGTTTGGAGAAACACGTGAAGGGGACCATCCCTGAACTGTTCGACGAAACCACGCAGGCACCCTGCCAACCGAGCGCTCAGATGTCTGGGGATAGTGTACCTAATCGAAGATCGAATCAGGTGGCGTGCTTCCGAGATTCAACGTGCTGTCGCAAAGCTGCCACAAATGATAAGGAAACGAAGAATGAGTGATGCGAATTCATCTGAGAGACCCCTTCCTCTGAGGCAGGTGGAAGACGGCACGTGGGAGGTTGAGGATTCCCCGGGAAACTGGATGAAGTGTGAAACGAGAAGTGATGCGAGGACAATCTCCAGCGCTCCGGTGCTGTTGGAGAAGTCTTACGATGTGATGCTTCCCGACCAGAAGATTGCTGCGGAACTAGAGGCAACCGCTGACATCTTGGAGCGATACAACATCGGTTGGGGCTCCCGCTTCTTTCGCCATAGAGCAGAAATCATGCGTCGTTGACGGCAATGGCGGTCTCGGCAATTAACCTCAGTCTTCGCGACTGTATCTACGTTGTCGGATCGT
This sequence comes from Sedimentisphaerales bacterium, assembly GCA_028277585.1. Classification (GTDB taxonomy): domain Bacteria; phylum Planctomycetota; class Phycisphaerae; order Sedimentisphaerales; family Anaerobacaceae; genus Anaerobaca. The sequence continues at coordinate 16,608 of JANQFY010000083.1, read as the reverse complement.
GTCTTCGTCGATGACAGTCAGCGCGTTCGTTAAATCGATTCCCGCATTCTTGAACAGCTCCGCCAGGTACTTGCCGGGATCATCCGGTTGGAACTGCCTCCATCGCAGGTAGATCACGCCAGCTTCTGGGCGGTAGCCATGCCGAAAGATCAGTTCGCCGTAATGCCGGTCGAACGTCACAATGGTGCGCTCTTCCCGGATGGCCAATTCCATGACCTCTCGATCGGTGATTCCGGGGGACTCTACGCCCACCACCTTGACATCGTACCCTGCAGCCTTGAGAACATCAGTGCTCTTTAGCGGGACGTTCTCGTTAGCCAGGATTCTCATGTCGCGGCCTTCGGCGGTCGGCTGATGAGCGATCCGTCTTCGATGCACTCCTGTACGTAGGCGAAAACGGCCTGGAGGTGTTTCGTCGTCAACCGCGGATAGTTCTCCAGCAACTGGGCCTCGTTCCAGCCCTGCGCCAGCCGCTGGATGATGAATTCCACCGCAATCCGGGTGCCCTTGACCGTTGGCTTGCCACCCAGAACCGCAGGGTCAGCTACGATGTAGTCCTTCCAGTCCATACTCGTATTGTACAAAATGAGCATTGAGCTGCAAACACTCGGGCGCAAAAAGGCCGAGATGCCTCCCCGCCTTGTGATCGCAGCAGCAGCTCCCGCACTGCGGTTTCAACCTACTTGGCAAAAGCCGCGTATTGGGCGGCGAGGGCCTCGCGCGAGGGCATTTCGCCGCGGGCGATTCGGAGGCGGTAGCGCAGAGTCAGGGTTTGGCCGTTCTCGATTTCGTCCTCGAAGAACGCACCGAAGCGTCCGTAGTCGCGATAGGCCGAGTATACGGTCCCCTTGGGATTGGCCGGATGGTTCACATGCTGGACGGTGTAGCGTTTGCCGCCCAGACCATACGACATCGCCACCCAGGGCAGGTCCTTGTCCTCGCGCGGGTCGATCCCGTCGGCGTGGAACAGGTACTTGGCCTTCACATCCGCACTACCGGTCGCCACATCGTTATGGGGACGGTATTGGACCCCTGCGTGTTCCGGGTCGCCTTTCAATTGCACATCCGCCCGCACCGCCTTCAGTTCCGACTGGAAATCCACCTGCGCGATCGCCGGCGCGTCCAGTGCCCGAATGGTCATGGTCCGTCGCTCGACAATCAGCGGCTTGCCTTCGGGGTCGTTCCAGTGGACGACCGAAACGATCGTGGCGACCTTGCCCTCAGCTCGCTTCTGCTCGAAACGCTGGTGCACCTGGGCAACATTGGGCATGTGCCAGAGATCGTAGCGTTTGCCCTCGCAATTCAGCTTGTTCCATCCAATGTAGATGCCCCGGTGGTGTGGATACCTGATTTGGCCCTTGATGTACGCGCTCTGCCCATCGGGCCCGTTCGTCAAACACTGCTCGCCATCGTAGACGTGCAGAAACGGCTTATACGTCTCAAACCGTCGTTGTGACGTCGATGGATCGTAGGCGATCATGTAGCGGGCGACCGGCTGGCCGCCGCAAAGCACGTCGAGCCACTGGCCATCCTTACCCTCAAAACTCATGGCGTCGGCGCCGCCGGCCAAGCCCGACAACCCCATCGACAGACTCGCCACCACCATCCAATATCCCACAGTTCTCATATCTTGCTCCTCAGCGATCGGCCACGTTTCTAGTGCTCTGTCGCCAGCTATGCGATGATTGTCATCCTGAGCGGGAGCGAAGGATCTGGCCATTGCACGTCTCTTCCGACACGATGCTGATCTCTTTTTCGTTGCCCAGATGCTTCACTTCGTTCAGCATGACACCCTGCTAATGAACTGCGACAGAGCCCTAGTCCAAGGGGACGATCCAAATGTTACGGAAACTCACGGCGTTGCTGTGATCCTGCAGCCGGATCGGTTTGGGTTCGGGGCCCTCTTTGTGTCCGGCGCCGGTCTTGTTGGGGATATGCACGTCGTCGTGGACCAGAACACCGTTGTGGTAGACGGTGATGCGGGCGTCCTCTACCTTCTTGTCGCCCTGGAACCGGGCGGCGCGGAAGGCGATGTCGTAGGTCTGCCATTGACCCGCCTTCCTGCACACGTTCCGGTCGGGCGCCTTGAACTTGTAGATCCCGGCGCATTCGTTGTTCTTGGGCTTGAGGCCGTAAGAATCAAGAATCTGCACTTCATAGCGCTGCTGAATGTAGACCCCGCTATTGCCGCGGCCCTGGCCCGTGACGTTGTCGGGCAGTTTCGGCGTCTTGAACTCGACGTGCAGCAGGAAATCCTTAACCGGTTTCTTCGTGATGATGCTGCCGCTCTTGGGAACAATCTGCATCACGCCGTCGGCCAGTTTCCACTTGATCTCGCCCCCGCCCTCGCGCTGCCACTGGGAGAAATCGGTTCCATCGAACAGCGTCACAGCGTTGTCCGGGCGGTTGAAGACGGCCTTGACCACGGGAGGCTCGGCGTAGTCGCGCCAGTGGCGCTCGGCCTCGTCGACATCGACCTTGCCCTGGTGGACGACCATGCGATAGCGGAACACATGGTCCTGCCCCGGCTTCATCTCCCAATCCGTCGCCTGGGACGGGCAGAAGTTGAAGAAGACGTTGTCATTGAAGCCCGGCCAGATCCGCATCGGCTCGGGGTGCTGGAAGTTGTCCGGGTGGCTGTAGAACGTGACACCCTCCCATTCGTCGATCTTGCCCGACGCGTCGCACCAGCGGGCCCGCGTGGCGTGCCCATCCTTGCGGGTCTTGCCCTCGCTGGTCAGATAGGCGGCGTTCTCGCCCTTCCACTGCCGGGCAGCGCGATAGCCGAACCCGCCGTAGCGGTACTTCACCTGCTTCAGGGGGCTGTCCGCGACGCAGCGCTGGGTGGACTTGAAGTCCAGCAGCCAATAGCCCTTCTCCGGGCCGCCCACGTTGTAGGCGCGAACGTCCCAGACCTCGTTAAGAACGACCTTCTCGCCGTCCTTCGTCTGGAGCGCCACATGATGATGCTGCGACTGGAACCCGCCGTAGACCAGGCCGCTGGCGATGTCCAGGTACTTGACGAAGCGAACGGTTCCCTGACCCGCCTTGAGGTTCCAGAAATCGGTTGGCTTGCCCTCGAACTCCGTGTGCGTCCAGGGCATCCAAAGACCCATGTGGTGATAGTGGTCCGGCGGATGGATATCGGTCAGCACCGAACCGGCCGGCGACCAGAGCGGATGGATGAACGCACTGCGCTCATACAACGGGCTCTGCCCCTCGGGCGGAGGCATGATCGCATGATGATAACGCAGGATACTGTTGCCCCCCTTGCTGATCTGCAGGAACTTCTCATTCTTCGTGACTTTCACGGGGGCCCATTTCGAGCCCCTCCAGGGGACCATCTCGAAGACGCGCGAGGTGCCGGCCTTGGTGACGCCGGAAAGCACCCACCACAATCGGGGAGTCAGCCCCTTCTCGAACTGAACAGGGATGGGCACCCGCCGGCCGTCCGTAACCTCCTCCAGACCCCATCGGCCCTTCGGCAGAGCCACCAAGGGCGCGGAAACCGGCGTATCGATACGTTCATGGCCGGCCGCCTCGACCGTAAACCTCGCCAACGGCTCAGCGCCGCAGGCCAGCGAACCTAGAACCAATAGCAGGAGGATTGACATCACTCGTAACAGGCGTGCTTGCATATTCATGCTCCTTTCTTGCCCAAGGGCTTTTCGGCACGGCTCCTCTGCCCCGCGGAAAGAGGATTCTAACGCACCGGGAGGGGCGCAGCAAGGCCCTCGGAGAGGTTTTCGCGACCCCAAGAGAGTGACCGATGTGATTCAGGGTTAGGGAGTGCTCAGAAACGCGTCGCCTTAGCCTTTGACGCAAATCATGGGTTCGAGACGAGCGACCTTCCGAGCCAGACCGGCTTTCTCGGTCGCGTCGACGACCACGGTGACGTCCTTGTAAGCGCCCGGCGCTTCTTCGGCGATGCCGCGCAGGGACGCGCCCCGGATAACTATGCCCTTGCTGGCGAGATGGTGAACGACGTCCTTGCCGTGCCAGCGCTTGGTGGCTTTCTTGCGACTCATGGCTCGTCCTGCCCCATGACAGCACGAGCCAAGCGACAGCTCCATGCCGCGCTGCGTGCCGGCCAGGATATATGACGAGGTTCCCATGGTCCCGCCGATCAGAACGGGCTGGCCGCTCGCCTGGAACTCGTCCGGCAGATCCGGATGGCCCGGGCCAAACGCCCGAGTCGCGCCCTTGCGATGAACATGGAGCTTGGTGGGCTTACCCTCGACGACGTGCTCCTCGACTTTGCACGTGTTGTGCGAGACGTCGTAGATCAGTTGCAGATCGCCACCGGGCGGCAGATCGGCGAAGACCTGACGAACCAGATGCGTCAGGACCTGCCGATTCGCCACGGCGCAATTGATGCCAGCGTTCATCGCGCCGAAGTACTGCTTGCCCAGGTCGGACTGGATCGGCGCGCAGGCCAATTCCTTCTCAGGGAGATCGAGCCCCTCACGCTGCGCCGCCTTGACCATGCGCGGCAGAAAGTCCGTCCCGATCTGATGGCCCAGCCCGCGCGAGCCGCAATGGATGCTCACCACCACCTCGCCGAGCGCCAGGCCGAACGCCTGGGCAATGGCCTCGTCGTAGACAGCCGAGATACGCTGCACCTCGAGATAGTGATTGCCCGAACCGAGCGTGCCGACCTGGTTGGTCTGGCGCTGCTTGGCGCGATCGGAGACGTGGCGAGGTCGCGCCTCGTTCATCTGCCCGCCCTGCTCGATCCGCGTCAGATCCACCTGCGTTCCGTAGCCGCGCGAGACCGCCCAGTGGGCGCCGCCGCGGAGCATATCGTCCATTTCGCTCGGCGACAGTTCGAGCTTGCCCCGACTGCCCACGCCGGCCGGAATGCGTTTGGCCAGCAGGGTCGCCAACTGGTCCTTGCACCGTTCGATGTCGTCGTAGGAAAGGCCCGTCCGCAAGGCGCGGACGCCGCAGGCAATGTCGAAACCGACGCCGCCGGCCGAGATGATCCCCCCGCGCCGGGCGTCAAAGCCGGCTACGCCGCCGATAGGAAAACCGTAGCCCCAATGAGCATCGGGCATGGTGTAGGAGGCGCCGACCACGCCGGGAAGGGCCGCGACGTTGGCCGCCTGGCGATAGACCTGGTCGTCCATCCCTTTGAGCAGCTCGCGGTCCGCAAAGACCGTCACCGGCACGCGCATGGAACCGAACGGGGCGATACTCCACTGGCAATCAGACTTCCGTGTCAACTTCTCGGCGTACATGCCGGGCAAACTCCTTTTCTAGACGTCGACGACGCACTGGGCCATCCAGACACCTTTCTTGTTGCGGGAGACTTCCAGATCCGCAAACGTCGCGGCCTTGACTTCGACCGCCGGCTCGTGCCGAGCCGTATCCACGGATTCGCCCCAAGCCAAAGCGCGGAGCCCACCCTCAATGGGCTGCACCTCGAAACGGGCGAACACCATGTTCCGCATGCCCATCTCGAAGAGCAATCCACTGAGCCAGTACCAGAAGAGCATTTCGTCGTCGTCTTCCTCGCAGACAATCTCCACCGAGTCCTTGGGGGTGATTCTCTTCGGGTCGACGACGACCGCCGTCATCGCCAGCGCCGCCTGCGCGAACGCGTCTTCCCGCGTCGGACCGAACCCGCGCACCCCCATGTCCGCCCGATGCGAATAGTGTTCCCAATACCCATTTCCCATGGATGTCAACCATCCCGCCTACTGCGCCGCCACTACGGGCGACCAGTCGGTCTCGTTATGACTGGACGATGTATCGCGGGCCTTGACCCGAAAACGATGCCTCTGACCACTGCGGCCCACCAGGACCGTGTATTCGCGCGATGTCTGCCACCCACTGCTGAAGCCCGACTCCGTCGTACACTGGAAGTAGTACTCGACGTCATCGACGTCATCGGTCGCCTCCGCCGCCGTCATGGTCGCATGGTAAGTGAACGCGCCGCCGCCGATATTGATCTCCCTCGGCTCAACCTCCCACTCCATCGGATTGGGCGTCGGCGGCGTCAGATCCACAATCACAGGCGCTGACTGGGTCGTCATGTTCTGCGCCGCGGATTTGTCACGCGCCCGCACGGTAAATGCATAGCGGCCCTGCGGCACGGACGTCACTTCGTAGGTGTGGCTGTCCTGCCAACCGCTGCTGAACTGAGGGTGCGACGTGCAATCAAACTTGTATTCGACGCCGCTCGGATCGACGGCGATCGTCGCGACCATACGAATCGTGTCGGGCCCCGAGCCGTACGGCTCCGTTTCCCAGGTCATGGGGTCGGGCGTCGGCGCAGTGAAGTCGGCCTGTTCGGTCCAACCGTACAGACGCTCGGACCAGTCGGTCTCCAGGAGATTGCCCCGATTACGGGCCTTGACCCGATAGCCGTAGCGCTTGTTGGCCAGCAGGTCTGTGACTTCCCAGCGCGGCTCCTGACCGGCGGTGAAGACGAGCCAGTCGCTATTGACCGTCGGATCCGAAGCATCCTCAAAGTAGTATTCGATCCCAGTGCCGTCCGTGGAGACGGCGGTCGTCGCCACCATGGCCATGGAATACGGCCCGGTTCCGTACGGCGCCGTAGCGAAGGTCATCGGATTCGGTGTGGGCGGCGTCGCCGGAGGCGGGCCCATGCGCCAGGCCTGTGCCACAATCGCAAAATCGACAAAGTCCTCCACGCCATTGCGATCGATATCCTCGACCTGCAAGTCTTCCTCGACCAGCCAAGCGCCCGCCAGCCGCTCCAAATCGAGCGTATCGATCTGCCCGTCCTGGTTCAAATCGGAGGGATGCCCCGCTTCGGACAGCGACCAACTGGCCTCGGGCGTTCCGCCGTAGGCGCCCTTGTTGACCCGTCGCCCGTGCGGCCAGAGTTCCTCGACCCAGCTCGTCGCCGGGTCGCCTGTATCGACGGACGTACTGGTGACCTCGTCGACCACCCACTGGCGATCCTCAGGGTCCCAGCGGCCGGCCTGTGAGAGCAGATGGTAGTCGCCCTGGGTCCAGACATCGTCTTCGACCGTCGCGGCCCCGCCGTCATCCCATTCTCCGTTGGCCGCAAAGAGGGGGTCCATGACCACGTCGCCGGCCCCGGCGGTGGCGCCGCGGCCCAGATTGCCGCCGGCGTTGGCCCAAAAGGCGTTGTAGCTGTTGGTCGCGGTGCCGGAAATGCCACCGGTGACCGTCGCTCGGTTGTAGGCGATGATGTTGTTGCAGACCGGCGTCGGGCAATCCGCCAGGGCGCCGCCGCGCACCACCGCCAGATTCCCGACGATCGTGTTGTTGCAGATCAGACCCCGGCAATCGTACAGCGCGCCGCCGTTATCCTCGGTGCGGTTGCCCGCGATGACATTGTTTCGGATCGTTCCGTTGCAGCCGTAGAGCCCGCCCCCATCGGACGAAGCGGTGTTGTTGATGATCGTGTTGCCCACAATCTCGGCATTGCAGAAATAGAGCCCGCCGGCATCGCCGTTTTCGGCGATATGGTTGTCACGAATCAGGCCGTCAGCATACGCGACGCCCGCGCTGTTGCGTACGATCGTATTGCGCTCGATCGGCCCGTCACAAGAGTAGACGCCCTCGAGTTCATGGTCGGAAACCACATTGCCCTGGATCGGGCCGTTGCAGTACGCGATACCGATCCTGTTCTGCATGAGGGTGTTGTCGCGAATCAGGCCGTCGCACTCGTGGATTCCCTCCCGCTGGTTACCGGTGATCGTGTTGCCCACAATCGTCGGCGCCGCATTGCTCTCGCCGGTAATACCCGCCCCAGCGCAGTCGCGGATCACGTTTCTGGAGATCGTCGGCGATGTGCCCACACATTTGACGCCGCGGCCGGTGATGGTGAAGCCCTCCAGGACGGATCCACTGCCCTCTCCGAAGTCGAAGAACACGCTCGATCCCGAATCGCTGGTGATCACCGTCGCCTCGACCACGGCCGGATTGTCCGGGTCCTCGCTGCGCACCGTCACGCGACGCCCACTGAAGCCCACCTGCTCCCGATACGTCCCGGGACGAACGACGATGGTGTCACCATCGACCGAACTGTTGATCGCTTCCTGGATTGTCTGGTAATCGGCCGGACCGTTGTCATCGACAGTGATCAGTTCGGCTGAACAGGGAGCGATCAAAAGGGCCGCCATCAGCAATACAATGCGTCTATCCATGATGAAATCCATCCTCCTACGCCATCTATCTCGATCAACCCACTATGATACCAGAAATCGGCTCCAGATTCAAGTTGCATCGGGCTGTACCAGGGGCATCGGGGCCTTTTCCGGCGGCCAGAGCGGTGGATTATCGGCCTTGCTACGAGCCAGATATTGACGCCCGGCTACTCCTGGGGATTCTGGTACAACCGCCCGGCCAGGCACAGGTTGCCGGCCGTATCGATGTGCGCCACTGTCTCGCCAAACGAATTCCTCACAACCAGCCCCCCTCGGGTCAAGTCGCAATTCGAGAGTTCATTCACCTCGCCGGCCAGGCACAGATTGCCGTCCAGGTCGATGTATCCCACCACTTCTCCAGCCGGTCCGCCAACCGTGAGCGCCCCGGCCGGAGGGACGCACTGAGCCTGGAGAAACGCCGCCCCTTGCAGAACGAGATTGCCCGCATCATCGAATTCGGCGGCGATTTCGCCGAACCGATCGCTAACGGAGAAAACAGGCGTGCCCGGCCGAACCCGGTACAGCGCATCCCACTCGCTCAGGAGCGAGTACTTCTGCTGAGCCTGCGGCACACTGGCGCCCCAGACGGTGATCAGCCAGGTCCCCGCTCGAGGGTTCTCGACGTAGACCTGTTCGACGTTGTTCGTATGGTCGGCGTTCAGACGCTCAGCGGCCCCCTCGGGCTCGTCGGGGTCCAGCGTCCACGGATAGTGCCGCGCGCCGGCCGGGCCGATCACCACCAGGTCCAGGTCGTTCACCAGGGCCTGCGCTGCCAGAGGGTCGCCGGGGAAGTCGTCCCAGACCAGCGTCACCTTCAGTTCCTTCCGGTCGGCGCCGACCTCGATCGCGTACACATCCCGCTGGCCGTTCCTTTCGATGTGATCTTCAACGATGACGTCGTCGAGCGTGTCGGCGCGGATCAAGTCGATGGCCTTCTGCGCGTTGACCAGACCATACCCGCAGGCGTAGTCCGGCCCCGCAAGACCCCAGTCCGTCGCGGTGTGGATCAGGAGCCCCTTCAGGGTCGACGGGAATGGATCGGTTTCGTAGATGGCGCGCCAATCTTCCAGCATCAGCGCCATGACTCCCGAGACCGAAGGTGCCGCCAGCGACGTACCGCACGCCCCTCCATAGAGGTTGCCCGGCAGAGTGGACCAGATCGCTCCCCCGAGCCGCGTCTCACAGCCCGGCGAGACGACGTCCGGCTTGATCCGCCCGTCGCCGGTCGGTCCCTTATTGCTCCAGGTCCAGAGAGACCCGTCGTCGGAGTTCGTCGCACCCACCGTCACGACATTCTTCCCGACCGCCGTGCTCATGATCGTCCCCCAGTCGCCTTCGTTGCCCGCGGCACACACAATGGAGATGGGTTTGCTCGACGCTCCGTGCACCAGGTCGTCCAATGCGGCCGTATAGTCCTTGTATTGATGCCATTCCACTTTACCCCATGAGTTGTTCGATATGTCAATGTTGTATACGTTCAAAGCTGTATCGTACTGGGATCGCAGATCCGCGGTGTTCTCCCAACTATGGTAGGAGACCAGTGTCGCGGCCGGCGCCATGCCGCGGTAGCGTCGACTATTCAGCAGAGACCCGTCGCCCAGGATCGTGCCGGCCACCTGCGTGGCGTGGTCGCCGGTGCCCCAGCCGTCCTCGATGTTGGTCACGCGGCCGACCAGATCCATATGATTGGCGTCGGGATGCTTCGACTCCCACTGGCCCACCACCACGCCGTGGCCCGTGAGGTGGTACGGTGCCAATTGGACCGCGTCGACGTTGAGAGCGGCCCGCGCGCCGTCGTTTAAGTCGATGGATTCGTAATGCTGGTCAATCCACTTAACGGCGTCGCAGGAGGCAAGATCGTAAAGCGCCGCCAGGGGAAGATGGAACGCCGCGCTGTTGTCGGCTTCACTGCATTTGATGACCCGTCCGCCGCAGGTGGCGACGATCCCCAACCCAACGTCCAGGGCAACATCCTCAAAGAATAGCGCGACCAGTTTGACCTGGCCGTCGTCCGTGGTCGAATAGGCATTGACGCCCTCCTCTCTCAGTGCTGGATCAATCTTGTCTTCGGGCAGAATCTTGGCCATCGCCCGAACCGAAGGAAGCGCGACCACCGCCTCGACCTGGCCGAGCGGAACGCTCGCGAGCCAGGCCCGGTTCGGGATATAGGAAAGCAGATTCACGCCGGCCTGAGCCAGTGTGATTCGCTGATCATCCGTCGGAATGGTCTCCAATTGCAGCAGGACATGAATCCGGCCCCCATCGAGCGATTTCGGGGTCTCAGCGACACCGGCGACGGGAACGAAACGTCGGGACTTGAGCATGATCTCGTTGCGAGCGGCGGCGGTTTTCGTCGCCAGGAGCGTTGCGAACAGGCAGCCCCAAAGCCCCACCTGCCACATCTGCGCTTTCCCTCGCCCCATCAGAGTGGGTAGATTCATGCGCGTCACACACCCCCATTCATACACCACGTACGGCCCCACGCAACCCTCGTTGGCGGCGACCAGCCGCCGCTACGCGGAGCCCCTCCAGGCTCCCCGGACGTGCCCCTATTCTACCATTTCGGCCTTACTTTTTCCAGTCGAAACGGTCGATTCGCCCCCGGCAACCGGCTGTGCCTCCCGAAAAATCAGCGTGCCGATAAAGCGTCTCGATTCCAGGCGTCAGAGCCCGATATACCGGACCGCAAGAGCACTATCGAATGGGTCTCCGAGATGAATTCTCGGAACTCCGGCACTTGCGCGACGGGCCTGGTCGGTCGGGGGATTCGCAGGATGGAGACCGGAGAGAGGTGGCGGATCGCTACAATTTGTGGGATATTGAACCAATTGGCACAAAATGACCCAGAAATTCGGGGCGGACGGAACGGTATGCTGAGCGAATTCGGTGCGCTAAATACAGTCATCCTGATGGTCTATCTGGCGGGCATGGTCCTGATCGGACTGCTGCTGGCCCGGCGGCAGAGGACGACCGAGGATTACTTCCTGGCCGGGCGGAACATGCCCTGGCTGGCGGTGGGCATGAGCATGTTCGCCTCGCTGACCAGCGCGACCACCTACATGGGGGTCCCGGCGTTCGCCTACGGCGAGAACATCGCGATGATCTTCGGCGTCGTGATGAGTCTAGTCGCCGCTCCGATCCTGGCGCAGTGCTTCTACCCGATCTACCGGAAGCACCAGGTCACGACGAGTTACGAGTACATCCTCCGCCGCTACGGGCCCGGCGCGCGGCTGGCCGTTTCAGCGCTATTTGTCCTCAGTCGCCTAGGTTGGCTGGGCATTGTGATCTACGCGCCCGCCAAGGCGATGTCGGTCGCCTCGGGCATGCCGCTGCTGATCGCCATCGCGGCGATGGGCCTATTGGCGATCACCTACACCGTGCTGGGAGGCCTCTCGGCGGTCATCTGGACGGACGTCGTGCAGTTTGTCATCCTGTTCGGCGGCGCCGTCTGGCTGGTTGGCACGCTCGTGATCCACGTCCCCGGCGGGGCGCCGGAAATCCTGCGCATCGCCTCGGAGTCGGGGAGATGCGACGTCTTCAACTGGACCGACCTGACCAGGCTGACCGCCCTCTCGGCGGTGATCGGCTGGTTCTTCGTCTTCCTCAACGACTACGGCACGGATCAGGTAACGGTCCAACGTCTCATGGCGGTCCGCACCGACAAGGGCGTCGTCAAAGCGATCGCCTTCAACGCCGTCAATGACCTGCTCATCAACGGCATGCTGATCTTCATCGGTATCGGCATGTTCGCGTACTTTCAGACCTATCCCGACAAGCTGGACTCGTCAGTAGGCGCCGACGGCATGTTGCCCTACACCATCATGCACACCTTGCCGGCCGGCGCTTCAGGACTGCTGGTGACTGCCATCTTCGCGGCTGCAATGTCGAGCGTCGATTCGGGCATCAACTCGCTGTCCACCGTGATCGTTAACGATTGGATCAAACCCTGGCGCCAGCGGGAACCGGCGCCAGGGCGTGACGTCGCGCTGGCCCGCTGGCTGACGGTAGGGCTGGGCCTGCTGGCCACGCTCACAGCGATCTATGCTGCCCGGGTCGGCAATATCGTCAAGATGTGGATGGGCGTGATGGGCCTGTTCGCCGCACCGATCCTGAGCATCTTCGTGCTGGGCCTATTCACCCGCCGCGCCCACTTCTACGGCTGGCTCGTCGGCGCCGCGTGCGGCATCGCTTTGACGGTCCTGCTGCAGACACGCTTCGAGGCTCAGATCATGACGGTCTGGCACTTCCCCATCTCGTTCGCGGTCACTTCCACCATGGGGTATCTGGCAAGCATCCCATTCACGGGGCGACCCTCGCGCTGAGGCGCAGCGAGAAAACGGGGTGACGGGCGCGCGTCTGCTCAGCCGCATCACTTGCCATCGGCCGGCTGCTGTCCGATTCCGGCTGCTTCATAGGCCACATGCAGGGGTGACGTGTGCGAGATCAGACCCGCAATCAGAAGGGTCTGGACCACCTCATCCTCGCCCGCGCCGGCTCTTCGAGCCCGCCCGGAATGGGCCCGGATGCAATCGGGGGACTTCAGCGCGACAGCCGCCGACAGCGCCACCAGCGAACGTTCCTTCTCCGACAAGGGCCCCCCGTCGAAGATCCCCTTGCCGTACGTCATGAACCCGCCCAGGAGATCCGCGCGATGGCCCATCAACTTCAGCGGCTTCGGAACGAACCCTTCCTTCTTCTCGAACTGCGTCAGGATCTCCCGGGCCCTGGGATCCGGCACTGTTCGTACGGCCCCGGACCAGACGAGCGCGGGAATCAGGATGGAAATCGCAGCGACTCCCAGAGCAATACGTCGATTGAGACTCATTTTGGGCTCTCCTGTTCTTCGATGCCGTTGGATCCTTCTGGCTTCTCGCAACAGCGGGCTTGGCCGCGCTGTTCACAATCGTCCCGTTGGGAACACTGGCATTGGTTGGTGCAGTCACCACTCGATTCCTTGCACATGACAGACTCCTTACAAACAATAATATAAACATATACGCACTTACTTATTCACTTTTGGCAAAAAAAAGAACGCTGCCCAACTTACCAGAGTCCCCATCTCCTGCGTCTACGATCCATCCGCCCCCTTCACAAACCCGTTGCCGAACGTCTTCGCCAGCCTCCTGTTGTGAGCTTCCAACTGGTCCTGGTTGAGAGAGTAGTGAACGAAGCTCCCGCACCGAACGCCGGTGACCAGACCCGCCTGTTTGAGCACGCGAAGATGCTGGGACACGGCCGACTGCGTGATGCCCAGTCGACGGGTCAACGCGTTGACGCACAGAGGCTTTCCATCGCTCAGAAGCCGGATCAGCTTCAATCGCGTTGGGTCTGACAACGCCTTGAATATGTCGGCAAGTCGGTCGATCGCATCCATCGTCAGGGTCTTTCATTTAAGTAACTGCTAATATACTAATCTATCTCCGCCGTCCGGTCAAGCCCTTTCTGCGTTTTTCTTTAGATAGCAGCGAATCACTGTTCCGCACTCTGGCGCGTGTTCCTAAGCGAGAGAGCAACGCGACCGACCCAGACGTAGGCGGTCAGGCCGGCGAGGACGTTGGCCGCCGTCAAGCCGCCAAAGACGCCCCCGATTCCCGCGACATGCGCGCCGAGATAGGACAGGGGTATCCAGAGACCAAAGGCCAGCAGGAATTCCAGGAAGAGCGCATCGTAGGGTCGGTTGAGTACATTCAGCGACGTCCAGATGATCTGATGCACACCGCGCCAGCCCAGGCTGATGGAGACCACCCAAAGGTGCAGACTGGCGACCTGAATGACGAGTTGATCGCTGTGGAAATGGCTCGCCAGCGCCCGCCCGAACAACAGGAATACACCGAGCAGCAGAACACCCCAGAGCAGGCAGAATGCCTTGGCGAAGGAAAGGCCCTTCAGGATGCGATCGATGCGACCGGCGCCGAAGTTCTGACCGACGAAGGGACTGATCCCCGTCGACAGCGCATAGATCAGCGACAGGCCGAACGATTCGATGCGGCTGGCGACGCCGAAGCCGGCGACCGCTTCGGCGCCAAACCCACTTACGATCCGCGTGACGAGCCCCAGTGCGATAGGAATGATCGCGTTGGAAACCGCGACGGGCAGTCCCGTGCGAAGAATCGTCTTCCAAGATGCGACCAGCGTCGTCCAGCCGGGCCAGGGCGAAGTGAGCAACCGCTCGCGAACGGACAGCACCCACAGCGCCACGGCTAATGTCACGGCGCGGGCCAGCACGGTCGCGACCGCCGCCCCGGTCATACCCAGCGCCGGAACCGGCCCCCACCCGAAAATCAACAATGGGTCCAGAGCCGCGTTGATGACGACGCCTACTATCATCACCACACTGGGGGTCATCGTGTCGCCGGTCGCCCGGATGATGTTGTTGCCCACGATCGGCACGATGTAGCAGAGCATCCCGGGATACCAGATGATCATGTACTGCTTGACGTAGGGCATCATCGCATCGGTGGCACCCAGCGCCCGGAAGAGCGGTTCGAGGGTCACCAGGCCAACAGTCGTCAGCACGGCAACGCACACACCGGCCAGCGTCAGGGCGTCCGTACTATAGCGTCGTATGCGGGTCCGATCCCCGGCGCCGATGCCCTGCGAGATCACCGCCATCGCACCGACACCCAAGCCAAGCGTGAAGGTGCCAACCACCATCACCACGGGGAACGTCAGTGTCATCGCCGCCAAGGGCAGCGTCCCCAGCCGCCCGACGAAATACGTATCGACAACGTTGAACGCCATCATCGCCAGGATCCCAATCAGCATGGGCGCTGAGAGCCGAACGAGCGTCGAGCCGATCGGCCCCTGCGTCAGGGTTGCGGAACTGGATGACGTACGCGTCGCAACGATAGAAGACTCCTCTGGGCCTTTCGGAAACACAGCCCACGTCCAAACCTTCAAACTCACACGTCTTCACAAAGACGCGTCGCCCACCTTACCGGCAAATCCACCTGAGACAATCAAATTCCTGGCAGGAATGCTCCTTCCCGGCATCCATCGCTTGCCCGCCTCATGAATTGGCAGTAGCATGGGCACAACGTGAGCGGTCTGAGTCGCTCGCCTGCGATCTGAAATGTCACTCAAGGAGAATCCTCTCGTGGAAACGACCGTGTGCCGAAGCAAGCCCCATCGCGTTCTGTTGCTTCTCCTGACATTCCTCCTGACGCAAGCCGCACTGGCCGCAGCGCCGTTTGCAGGCGAGAAGTCCTCCTTCCATTCATTCGACCGGTACGATTTCACCTATTCGGGTCGCTCGTGCATTGTGGTAACGCCCAAGACGACCGCCCCGGGCAAGCCCTGGATCTGGCGGGCGCGGTTCTTCGGACACGAACCCCAAACGGATATCGCGCTGCTGGAGAGGGGTTTCCACGTCGCTTACATCGACGTCGCCGGCCTGTTCGGGGCGCCGCCAGCAGTGGCGATCTGGAACGAGTTCTACGAGTACCTGACGCAAGTCCACGGCTTCAGCGCCACGCCGGCGCTGGAGGGGATGAGTCGGGGCGGCCTGATCATCTACAACTGGGCCGCGGAGAATCCGGAGAAGGTCGCCTGCATCTACGGCGACGCCCCTGTCTGCGACTTCAAGAGTTGGCCCGGAGGCAAAGGGTCCGGCAAGGGCAGTCCGAGCGACTGGGCCAAGTGCCTCGAAGTCTACGGCCTGACTGACCAGCAGGGGCGGCAAGCCAAGTGCAATCCCATCGACCGACTGGCGCCGCTCGCCCAAGCGAACGTCCCCCTGCTCCACGTGGTCGGCGACGCCGATGTGGTCGTCCCGGTCGCCGAGAACACCGCCATCCTCGAGCAGCGTTACAAGGAACTGGGCGGCTCGATCCAGGTCATCCACAAGCCCGGTGTCGGACACCACCCCCACAGCCTCAAGGACCCGACGCCGATCGTCGATTTCGTGCTCGCCCACGCCGCGTCCCCGAAGCCGGTCCGCGAGCGTATCGAATGGTGTGACATCTGGATCACCAACGCCGAGCGTGAGGATCTACCCCGCGTGCTGATGATCGGCGATTCGATCACGAGGGGCTACTTCGGAGGCGTTGAGAAGGCCCTGGCCGGCAAAGCCAACTGCGCCCGGCTGACCACGTCACGCTGCATCTGCGACCCGGTCTTCTTCGACGAACTGACAATGCTCCTGCGCCAGTACGCGTTCGCCGTGATTCACTTCAACAATGGTCTGCACGGCTGGGGATACACCGAAGACCAATACCGCCGAGCGTTCCCGAAACTGCTGGCCACCTTGAAACGCTACGATCCCGACGCCAAACTCATCTGGACCACTACGACCCCCGTCCGCCGGCGCGGCGCGCTGGAGAAACTCGATGGGAAAACCGAACGCGTCCGCCAGCGCAACAAGATCGCTCTTGAAATCGCAAATCAGGCGGGCTTGGCCATCGACGACCTCTTCGCCCTGACCATCGACCACCCCGAATACCACAGCAACGACGGCGTCCAC
>JANQFY010000015.1 GCA_028277585.1 Sedimentisphaerales bacterium | reverse complement strand
TGGTTCGGCGCGCCGGGCCCCCAGCATATCATCGATCGCCATCACCGCCCGATGTCGCCGCTGGCCAAGGCCGGTCGCGTCTTCATCCCGGCCGACAATCGGATCATCACCGCCGATATGTACAACGGGACACGGCTCTGGGAGCTGGAGGTGCCCCGCTCACGGCGGATCGGCGCGATGAAGGACGCCGGCCAAATGGTGCTGGCCGAGGATCTGGTTTACATCGCCTCCGGGGGCGAATGCTGGGGCATCGACGTCGCGACCGGAAAGCGCAAGGTCACGATCCCGGTCCCCAATCCAGCCGGCGGATCGCCCGATTGGGGGTATTTGAATCGAGTAGGCAAGCGCCTCGTCGGGTCCGGCCAGAAGAAGGACGCCTCGTTCTTCGTCCAGGACTTCAACAACGGCAGCAAGCACAACGGCAGTTACGTTCTCGAAGGCGATTTTCGCCAGGTGATCGTCAGTGACTACCTCTTCGCTTGCGACCGGCATACGGGGCAGCACGCCTGGACATATCGTGAGGGCAGCATCATGAACAGCGCTATCGCGATCGGGGGCAATCGCGTCTATTTGGCCGAAAGCCGCAATCCTGAAATGATCAAGGACCCCGACGGGCGCGTCCGGATCGACAAGTTCTGCGCCAAGGACTTGTTCATTGTCGCACTCGATCTGGAGACCGGCCAGAAGGTCTGGGAACAGCCCTTCGAGTTGCCCTTCGAACACATCATGTTCATCAATTTCGCGGACAACACCGTCCTGCTCTCGGGGACGCACAACGTGGACAACTTCGTTCACTACGGGCTCTTTGCCCTGCACGGCGACTCAGGCCTCGAGAAATGGCGCACCGACTACCTCGGCATGAACGTCAATGGCGACAAGCCGTACGGCACGGCGGGCAGTCACGGGGAGCAATGGCAACACCCGGTGATCAACGGCACGACCGTCTACTCCAAGCCGTATGCCTACGACCTCCATACGGGCGAGAAGAAGGAATACGTCTTCTACCGGGGCGGGCACGGTTGCGGCGGCTTCACCAGCTCGGTCAACTACATGTACGGTCGCGGCTCCAACCCGCGCCGCTATCCGCTCAAGGCCGAGACCACCTCAGGTCAGCCGCTGACGCGCGTCACGCGGCCCGGCTGCTGGCTGAACATCATCCCGGCCGGCGGACTGATCCTCTTGCCCGAATCCAGCTCGGGATGCACCTGTGCTTACTCGGTCCAGACGTCGCTGGCCTTCGCGCCGCGAGAATACTACGCGGCGCCGCTCGTCCTGACGCCCGCGCGACAGTTCGAAGACTCGATTCAGGTCGAACTGGCCGACCGCAACGGGATCGGCGAGATCCGCTACACCCTCGATGGTTCGGAACCGGATGCGCGGTCCCCTCTCTACGCGGGCCCGATCGCGTTGAACCGGACCGCCACCATCAAGGCTCGAACCTACTGGAGCGGCGTACAGACCAGCCCGGTCACCGAGGCCAGTTTCGTCCGCCTTCCTTGATGCGCTGCTTTCAGCCTATCGGCCTTGGAACCGGTTCTCACCAGGGCCAGGTGATCTGAACGCCTATAGGCTGTTCCGGGCCCGGCACGTAGCGGCCGCAGACCGGACACAGGCCGTCCCAATACAGGGCGGGACATCGCTCGCACACGCACGGCTGCGGATCCAGAACCCAGCTCAACTCCAGCGGCGGCGGTGTCGTCGGCTGCACCGGAGCGGATGGGTCCGCCAGGGGCCCCATGTTGTGCTGATCCGCCAGAAGCAGCCAGGCCGTATCGGGAGCTGGCCCGGGCGGCGCCAGAGTGAATTCCAACAACGAGAATTCGAACGGAGGGAACGAGTCGGACTCCGATTCGGACGCTATGAGAGCGCCGCCGAGACCTACCAAGACCATTAGCACAACCACCCTTTTCATCCTTCCACCTCCTTGTGTAGACGAACGACTACTATCAGCACCCTCTTCCGAAAGGGCTTTCGTCACGCCATGGACATAGGGAATGAGTGCCGCACCGAGACGAGCGGCGCTAGAAACGTAGCATCCCTGCATGTCCCCCCGCACCATAGTCAGACTCCTACTGACCGACCGGAGCGTACCATAATAGAGTTCATTTGTCAAGAACAAAACAGCGCGACAAGGCGCACGGGACGCGTTTCGTATCCGCAGGCGGCTCTATCCTCTTGACCTCTCAATTTGTCATCCTGAACGAACGTGAAGGATCTGGCCTGCAAATAAGGTAATCCTCGCATCCCGAAGACAACGCCTCGTGCTTGAGCCAGATCCTTCGGCACAGCCTCAGGATGACAAACGGTGTAGGACGATAGGAAGCACCTACGAATCTGAGGTGCCCCCCCAGACAACCACGCATCCCTTACCCCGCCGGTTCGATTTCGGTCAGAGGGACCCCCTTGTACTCGCCGGTCAGCGCGAGCAGGAACTGTTCCATCTCCGCGACCTGGGCCTCGCTCAAGCGAACGTTCAATTGATAGATCGCCATCTGCTCGATTGCGTCGCTGAGTTCCTGGGCGGTTCCATCGTGGAAGTAAGGATAGGTCACTTCGATGTTGCGGAGAATCGGGACCTTAAAGAAATGACGGTCCTCCTCCTTCTCCGTGACATTGAACCGCCCCTGGTCGGCCTCCAGAACATCCGTGCCGCGAGCGACGAAGTAGTCGCCCCGCTTGCCCATCTTCTGATAGTCCAGCCCGCCCAGGGCCGGTCCCATATGACACGAGGTGCACCCGACGGTCACAAACGTCGCATAGCCGCGGCGCTGCTCGTCGGTGATCGCCTCCTTCTCGCCCATGAGGTACTTGTCGAAGGGGCTGTTCGGCGTGATCAGCGTCTCTTCGAAAGCCTCGATGGCGTCGCGGATCGTCTTCTCGGTCATGCCGTCTTCATAGAGTTCGGCGAACGCTTCCTGGTAGTACGGATCGTCCTTGATCTTGCCGATCACCTGCTCCCAGTTGGACGCCATTTCGATGGGGTTGTTGACCGGTCCGTCCGCCTGCTCGAAAAGGTCGGCCGCCCGCCCATCCCAGAATTGGACGTGATTGTACGACGAGTTGTAGACTGTCGGCGAGTTGATCGGGCCAAGTTGTTCGTCGACGCCTGTCGCGAACTGCGCCTGGTCGGTGCCGCCCTTATCGAGACCGTGACAGCCGGCACAGGCGAGCGTATCGTCGGACGAGAGCCGCTTGTCGTGGAACAGCCTGTCACCCAGGGCGACCTTGCGTTCATCGGCTTCGACGGTCAGGGGCAACGGCTGGACCGGTTCGCCCGCGAAGTCCGGCGCGACGTTCGGCGCGGCGAACCGTTTCGTTCGCACGTCGATGATCCAGCTGCGCAGGTTCTTGTCGTCGTCGCGCCCCAGCGTCGAATCCCAGTGCATCGCCGCGTAGCGAAACGGCGGCATGGTCCCGGCGTTGAGCGTGTATTCGATCTGGGCGAGTTGGACCTGCGAGAAGTCGCCCGGGCCGAACAGAGCGTCGGTCAGATCGAACGCCGCCACGCCGTCCGTGACATCCTTCGAAATCATCGTCTTGGCGACGGGCAACGAGAAGTACCAGGGTTTCTCGGTGTGATCGCTGTGACAGTCCAAGCACTTGTGTTGCATGACCGGCCCGGCCTTGGCGAAGACCACGTCAGCCAGCTTCGCAGCCGGCAAGGCCGGTCGCGTCGGCTTGAAGATCAGATTGCTCACAGGCATGAACAGCGCGCCGAGCACGGCAAGGACCGGAATCAGCAGAATGATCCGCCTTCGGCGCAACTGGGACTTGGAGATCTTGGATTCGGGTCGATCCTGACGTTTGTCCTGGGCATCCATGCGCCATCCCCTTTCGCAACATGAGAACCGTTGTCCCTGAAGGTTGCGGCCTGCTATTCAGCCACAAGTCCACTGCAACGAAGCCGCCCCTGTTCCCAGACTCTGACCCATTATTAGTTACGATGGAATCCTCGTCACGCGTTTTCTCAGCGAATCCTTCGGGCCAACATCGCCCCGAGAGCATTTCCCACCTCCCCTGCTTCTCCTTCACCACTATACCCCTTGCTATCGCAGTGAATACAGGGTATAGTGATCACCAAAGCAATCTGGGGCGGCCTGGAACGAACAAGATCACCTCTGTACCATTCACCAAGAAAGGACAACTGAATGAAGAATCTGCTCTTTTTCGACACGATGCTGACGCCGAAGATCATTACCCTGGTGTTCTGGCTGATGTTGCTGATGGCCGCCATCGCCGGGCTGGGCACCATGTTCGGCGGCGGACTCTCCTTCCTCAAGCTCATCTTCGGGCTGCTGGTCACCGCCAGCGGCGCCGTCAGCGCCCGCATCACGTGCGAGATCCTGATCGTCCTGTTCAAGATCCACGAGAACATCAAGAAGATCGCTGACAAGGCCTAAGCCGCCGGACGCCACCCTCTCGGACGGCTGTCAACATGCAAACAGGCCCGCACCAACCGATCGTTGGTGCGGGCCTGTTCTTGTATACAATCCGAATGCGTAGGGCCGTGTTACTTGCTGCGTGAGGCAGCGACCATGCCCTTCATCGCGGCGGTCTTGACGTGCGTGGGCTGAGCGCCGCTCTGGAGATCCTTGTACATCGCCATCGCCTTGGCCTTCTCGCCGTCGGCGAGCAACTGCTCAGCGCAGATCAGGCATGCATCGGCCACGCGCTGCCGCATGGCGCCGCGGGCCTTCTTGGCGAATCTGGTCAGTTCCTTGGCCGCCGCGGACGAACCGATCAGGGCCAGCGAATGCGCGGCTGCCTGAGCGATCAGGATATCGCCGTCACTGAGGAGTTTGGCGATCGGCTTGGTGCTCTTCTTGTCGCGGCGAACACCCAGCGAACCAATCAGGCCCGGCTTGAGCTTGCCGTCAACCTTGGGCAGCGCGTCCCGCATCGCCTCGGCCGCCTTCTTGTCCGGGATACGCTCCAGGGCGTAGCGGGCGATGTGCGAAGTGTCTTCATTGGACAAGAGCGCCGCCAGCGCCTTGACCGACTGATCCGTGCCGATGACTCGCAACCGGCGGCACACGTATTCCTGGGCGGACCGTGAAATCCCACCGGCCAGGATGTCTACCAGACTCTTCTCCAGTTTCTTGCGTCCGGCTGCATCGTCCTGCGTAGCGACGATCGCCTGATCGATCGGCTTCAGCGCGTTGCGATCGGCGCCCCAGTCGTAGGTCTCAAGCAATTCCAGGGCCGCGTCGACGGCCGCCGGTTTCGGCTTGGCCACCGCGGTGCCGGCCGCTACCGCCGCCGCACCGACCGCCAGTGTCGCTTTCGTCATATCGTTATTCGTCATTATCAAGTCTCCTTGTCGCGTCCAA
>JANQFY010000478.1 GCA_028277585.1 Sedimentisphaerales bacterium | reverse complement strand
GAGGCGACCCTGCCCGTCGGGGGCAATACGAAGTGCCTGACCAGCTACGATATCTACGGCACGGGTGACATCGTCGTGGACCTGAGCATCTACCCGGGCGGCGTCAACGTGCCGGATCTCCCGCGGATCGGCATGCAGATGGCGATGCCGGGTGACTATTCCCTGATGACCTGGCTGGGTCGCGGGCCGCACGAGAGCCACTGGGACCGCAAAACCGGTGCGGCGATGGGACACTATTCCGAATCGGTCACGAAACCGAGCCATGTTTACGTGCGACCTCAGGAGAACGGCAACAAGACGGACGTCCGCTGGGTGGCGCTGCTCAACAGCCAGGGCACCGGCCTGGTCGTGGTCGGGGCGCCCCTGCTGAGCGTCAGCGCCTGGCCCTATAGCATGGCGGACCTCGAGGCCGCCACCCACATTCATAAGCTGCCCAAGCGCGATTTCATCACCGTCAACCTCGACTACAAGCAGATGGGTGTCGGGGGCGACGATAGCTGGGGCGCGCGGCCGCATCCGCAATACACCTTGCCCGCCAAGTCCTACGCGTACAAGTTCCGGATCAAGCCGTACAAGCCTGAGATGGGGCCCGTCCCGTCGCTGGCCCGCTACGAGCTGCCCAGCGTCGACTAACGCGCCAGCCAACCGATCATAATCGAGAAAGGCGAGCCGCCCTCCCCAGGGCCAGGCTCGCCTTTCTCTTTTGGACCTCGACGGGGCGGGTCCCTTCTGCTATAACGGGCGTCGGGATGTTGGTTATCAACGGTGACTTTTAGGGCACGCGTGGTCAATGCTACTATCGGCAGCGATGCAAAAGAGTGAGTGGGCCGTCTCGCCGTCTGACGATCGAGCCGAATCGCTCGCGCAGGCTCTCAAGATCTCCCCGCTCGTCGCTCAGGTCCTCATCAATCGGGGTCTGACCGAGACCACCGAGGCCAACGTCTTCCTGCGTCCCAAGCTGACGGACCTGATTCGCCCGGCTGAGATGCCCGGCGTGGGCGAGGCGGTCAGCCGCATCAAGCACGCCATCGAGAACAAGGAGAAGGTCACCATCTACGGCGACTACGACGTCGATGGGATTACGGGCGTTTCGATTCTCTGGCAGCTCCTGACCTTTCTCGGGGCCGAGGTCGATTACTACATCCCGCATCGCATCGAAGAAGGGTACGGCCTGAACAGCGACGCCGTTCGGTCGCTGGCCGAGTCCGGTGCGAAGCTGCTGATCACCGTCGACTGTGGGATCACTGCCTGTGGCGCGGCCAACGTCGCGGGCGAGGCCGGGATGGACCTGATTATCACAGACCACCACCGACCTGAAGCGACGCTGCCCGAAGCGACGGCGCTGGTCCATCCGGCGCTGGAACCATCCTATGCCAATCAGGACTCAGCCGGCGCGATGGTCGCGTACAAGCTCGCCTGGGCGATCGCCGATGAATTCAGCTCGGGGCCGCGTCTGGACCCGAAACTGCGCGAGTTCATGCTCAACGCCACCAGTCTGGCCGCGATCGGGACGGTTGCCGACGTCGTCGATCTGCGGGGCGAAAACCGCATATTGACCAGCTTTGGGCTCCGCGCCTTGCCCGAAAGCGAATTGATCGGGCTCCGCGCTTTGATCGCCTCAGCCGGCTTGACTGGCAAGGGGCTCGACAGCTACGCCATCGGCTTTCGACTCGCGCCGATCCTCAACGCCGCCGGTCGCATGGGCCATGCCCGGCTGGCGGTCGAACTGATGACAAGCACGAGCGAGATGCGGGCCATGCAGATCGCCGAATACCTCAAGGCCCAGAACACCCAACGCCAGCAGACCGAGCGGAAAATCGTCAAGCAGGCCTGCGAAATGGTCGTCGAGCGGGGGTACAACCACCCCGATCGGCGCAGTATCGTGCTGGCCGCCGAGGGCTGGCACACCGGCGTGATCGGCATCGTCGCGTCACGGCTGGTCGACAAGTTCTATCGCCCAACCATCGTAATCAACGCCAGCGAAGGGGAGAAGGGCGCCGCCCAGGGCTCGGCCCGCTCGATCCCCGGTTTCTGTATGCTCAGCGCCATCAAGGCCTGCTCCGACCACCTGGCGACTTTCGGGGGCCATACCATGGCGGCCGGGCTGACGATCGCGCCCGAGAGAATCGACGAATTCACCGACGCCTTCGAGGCCTACGCCGTCGAGAACCTCAAAGCCACCGACACCGTCGCCAAGCTCCAGATCGACGCGCTGGCCCCGCTGGGCCAGTTCACCCGCGAGGCGGTCGACCAGCTCGAACTGCTCGGCCCGTTCGGGCAGGGCAACCCGAAGCCGGTCTTCGCCACCAAGGGGGTTCGCCTGCTCGGTGCGCCCCGTCGCGTGGGCGCCAAGGGCGATCATCTGCAGTTCTCTATCACGGACAATACCGGCTCCATCCGGTGCATAGGCTTTCGTATGGGCCAGCTCGAGAAGAAAATGCTCGAGAAGGACTCGTTCAACATCGCTTACGAAGCCGAGATCAACCATTACAACGGCAACAGCAGCGTCCAATTCATCACGACCGACATTCAGTTCGAGTAGGCCCGCCGGTCGACACGCCGTCAACAGTAGATCACGCTTGCAATCCCACCTTTCGTGACGTAGTCTTCTGCTGTTCTACTTGGGAGTCTTCTTTCGCGCGAGTTAAGGATTATGGCGATGCCATCGACACAGGACGAATTGAAACTGAACGGGCTGTCCGAATCGGTCCGCGAGCCTCTTACACTGCTGGCCGACAGCCTGCGTGCCTCGGTTGCGCAGAACCTGGCGGGCGTAACAGTCGTCGGCAGTGTCCTGACAGACGATTACCGGCCCGGGACCAGTGACATCAACACGGTCGTCTTGCTGGGCCGGCACGACACAACGGCGCTGGGCGCGATCGCGGCGCTGGCCAAGCCCCTGCGCAAGAAGCGCATCTCCCCGCCGCTCTTGATGACGACCGACTACATCGAACGGTCCCGCGATGTCTTCGGGGTCGAGTTCCTGGACTTCCAACTGAACCATCAGACGATTCTTGGCGACGATCCGTTCGCGGCGTTGACGTTCGAGAAGGCCGAGGTCCGGCTTCAATGCGAGCGCGAGCTGAAGGCGACCCTGATCCGCCTGCGGCAAGGCTATATCGCCGCGGCGGGCAATAACAGGCTCGTGCGCGATGTCCTGATCGCGACCGCCAAGGCGCTGGCGCCGCTGCTTCGCGCGGTCCTCTGGCTCAAGGATATCGACCGACCCGGGACGATGGCGGCGACGTTCCAGAAGGCTTCGAGTGAACTGGATGTGGACCTGAGCACCGTCGAAGCCGCCGAACGCTGGCGCTACGAGAAACCCCGCCTGACCGACAGCGACATCGGGGCCGCCTTCGAATCGATCTACGCCGCGACCGACAAGCTCGCCCAGACGGTCGACGCCATGGAGGTCGCGTGATGTTTCGATCCCGAACGAAACGCATCTTGTTGCTTCTCCTGCTACTCGCATCGCCAGTCCTGGCGCAGACCAAGCTGCCCAAGCAGCCGCGTCACTACGTCGAAGACCTGGCGAGCGTCATCGACGCCGATCACGAGCGCACCCTCAACGGCGTTCTCCAGGAACTCGAACAGAAGACCGGGGCCCAATACATTATCCTGACCCTGGACACCACCGGGGGCGTTCCGATCGATGATTTCTCGGTGAAACTGGCCAATGACAGATGGCAACTCGGCCAGAAAGGCAAAGACAACGGCATGCTCTTCGTCCTGGCAACCGTCGATCGCCAATACTGGTTCACACCGGGGCGCGGCTTGGAGGGCTTTCTGACCGACAGCTACCTCGGGCGGCTGGGGCGCGAGGTCTTGCGACCAGCACTGAAGCGCAACGAGTACAGCAAAGGCATTGCCCAGGCAAACCTCATCGTCGTCCAACAGATAGCCAGCCAGGCTGGTGTGACGTTAACCGGCATGCCCAAACTGTCACGTCCACCCCGGCCTGTCCGACGCCAGCGGCGCGTCTCAGGTCGCATGGCCATGTTCCTCCTGATGCTGATGATCGTCATCATAGGCGGGATAGGCGGCGGCAGGGGGCGCGGGATGGGCGGCTGGCTCTTCTGGCCTATGCTCTTCGGCGGGTTCGGCGGACGGGGCGGCTACGGCCGCAGCGGCTCCTATGGCGGCGGCATGTTCGGCGGCAGTTCCGGCGGATTCGGAGGCAGCTTCGGTGGGTTCGGCGGCGGGGGAGGCGGAGGCTTCAGCGGCGGCGGCGCCGGGGGCGGTTGGTAACGAGAGGGTCATTCTCCAAGGACTTGATAAGGAATAGACAGATGAAAGCTAGACGTGGAGCCGGTACACTGCTGGCAATCTTCGGTGTCGCGGCCATTGCGGTCGTGCTGTTTGCGGTCGTCGGGTTCATGTGGTACCTCGGCGGTTATAAGAAGGCCGTCCGCCTGGACGAAGCCGCCAAGACGGCCTGGGCCGATATTGACACGCAACTCCAGCGCCGTCTCGACCTGATCCCCAATCTGGTCGAAACAGTCAAGGGCTACGCCGCCCAGGAGAAGGAACTCTTCGAGAACATCGCCAAATCGCGCGAGAAGTACTTCCAGGCGAAAGGCGTCGCCGGCAAAGTGGAAGCCTCCAACCAACTGGGTGGGTTCCTATCACGTCTGCTCGTCTTGCAGGAACGCTATCCCGACCTGAAGTCCAACCAGAACTTCCTCGCCCTGCAGGACCAACTCGAAGGCACGGAGAACCGCATCTCCGTCGCCCGCACGCGGTACAATGAAGCCGTGCGCATCCTCAATACCTACGCCCGCGAACCGTTTGGCTCGTACTTCTGTAAGAAGGCAGGCGTCGAGCCGCGCGAGCCCTTCGAAGCCAGCGAACAAGCCCAGACCGAGGTCCCGTCCGTGGACTTCTCGAAACCAGCGCCAACCCCTGAACCGGCGACACAGTAAGTCGATTGTGGATGATGCGAGCGGAGCGAGAATTCCGCACATACAATGAGCGGCCTTCTGCCATGATATCGGCATGACGAACGTCTCAAGCGAACTGATCGACAGCAAGGTAGAACGTTTCTGATCTCTGGCCCCTGCTGGAACTGGATCCGTTCGCGCTGCAGTTCCCCTACGAATGGCCAAGCGAAGAGTTCCCCAACTTCGAGTCACTCGCCCGCCTGACAGATCAACTCCTGCCCCGTGTCGCATCTCTCGTCGGCGATTCCTGAGCATCTGATGCCAGCGCGGCAACTGCCCTCCTTTCGGTCCGTAGGCTATAGGTAGGAATTCTGTAACACTCTCACCGACCCCGCGTCTCTTAGGATGGGGAACGTATCTGTTCAGGAGACACTTGTCATGACAGGGAACGAGGAGGCAGCTCCCAGCGAGGCAAACCAGAGCATCCGCAAAAAGGTCCTCATCATAACGACCTGCGTCCTGGCGGTTGTCTTGCTCCCACTTGTCGTCTTCTATCACGTGCTAGGCATCCACTCTAGGATGGATGTTCTCGCCTATCGCATGATGATACGGGAGCAGTATCATCCGGTTTGGAAGGACCTGGCGCTGCGTCGAATCAGAAAGGGCGACGACCTTCAAATGCTCCTGCAGAAGCACCCACCTGTCTGCGTGGAGGCGTTTGGCTCTTTTGCGAGTGTTCTCTATAATCGCCCCCTGTCGTACAATACACTGGGCGTGATCGCCAAGGATGGAAGATTGATCAGCGCGCGAGCGGGCAGTTGTACGTGGCATCATGTCTTCTTCAACAGCCCGGAGGAAGAGGAAGCACTCGATCAAGCGTACAGCAACCACATCAAGCAGGTGCACCTGGATATTCACGCGAACCTAATCCATCTCGCCATCACTAACCGTCAGGATGTCTTCCTGGCGGGACACATCGAATCCCGCGAAGCGCCGAACGCTTCGCCCACCGCCGCCGAGAGGATGGAAGAACTAGAGAGGATCTATGGACGGAAATACTTCGAAAACGCCGCCCCGAACCGGAGCGAACTCGTGGTCGAAGTCAACGAAGCTCTCTACGGAGACCTAGAGGCGGGGACGATCCTGATATTTCCCAACAGCAGCCATACTCAGGCTGACGAAGATTCGGTTTCTCTCCGCTTTGAGGATGCCCGGACCGTCTACCCTCATGCGGAGGCAGAACCGGTGTACTTGACTGCCCCGAAGGAGGCATTCGACTGGTATCACTCGCTGAGTGAGCATGAGATCGAGGAGCTAGAGGCCCGCATCCAGGCTCGGCGGGCCTCAATGCAGCGATGACAATACGTGCGGATCCAGGCGACCAAGCTTGGCATTTTCTCCAAGCGGACGGTTGACTTGGCGAACCGGATAGGGACACTATGGGGACTATGACAGACGACAAAGCAAAGACACCGAGCCAGAGTACGGTGGTGACGCGTTATTTGGTGATGCCGCAGCAGGCGAATCCGCAGGGGACGGCTTTCGGCGGGGCGATTATGGCGTGGATCGACATGGTCGCGGCCATGGCGGCCGAGCGGCACTGCCGGACCGAGGTGGTGACGGCCGGGATCGATTCGATGAACTTCAAGGAGCCCGTCCGGATTGGGGACCACGTCGTCCTGCACGCATCGGTGAACTACGTCAGCCGTTCATCGATGGAGGTGGGCGTCCGTGTCACGCGCGAGGACCCGGTAACGGGTGCTCAGGCGGTCGCGACGACCGCGCATTTGACGCTGGTGGCGCTGGACGAGAACAAGAGGCCAACTACAGCGCCGGCCATTCTGGCCCAGACACCCGACGAGAAACGGCGCTACGAGAACGCGAGGCAGCGCGTACAGGATCGCAAGGAACGAAGACAGGCGAACGGACAGGCCTAGTGTTTTGTCGCCTGTTGGACGATGGGTATTGCTCAGCGCGTTTGCATGGCAGCGTCAAGCGCAGCTTGGCGATGGCCTTTGGCGAGTTCCCATGAACCATCGCCAAGGCCTATAGCCTTGACGCTGCCACCCACTGTGCCATCCATTTGATCAACCGCGACAGAACACCAGTGGAATCTGCCTACCAGAAGATCACCCGCGCCAAGCCGGCTCGATGAACCGGCCTGGCCGGGCGTTGATCACGAATTACTCGGGGTCTCGGCGCCGACGGGCTTGTCTCCCGTCGAATAGCTGCGGATCGCGTGCGGCGCCGCCCCGCTGTGCGGATGGTTGTGACGCAGCAGATCGCGCTTCTGGTAGCACTGCTCCCGGAAGACCGCCATCTCGGCAGCGAGGTTCGCGTTGGGCGAATCGCCAAAGAACGCGTGAATGATCGGGAAGACCAGGTCCGGCTTCTTCTTGCGGAGTTCCTTGACCATGCCCTCGATCTTCGCGGTCGCGACCCCTTCCTGCATACAGGTAAACGGCCCGACATGGAAGATACCCGAAATGTAGGCGCCGTCCTTCGGTTGGATCAGGTCGTTCATCAGGTAGTACGCGATTCCCGAACTGAGCGGCGACTCGCCCTCGATGTTCCCGTGACACTCATGTTCGCGTTCGAGCGTCTCGATAATATCCAGCGGGTGGGGCAACATGTGCCGCCCGGCGAGGACCTCGTGGAACGGCTCGGCCAGCTTGTCGGAGATATGGCTCATATACCGGCTCTTCAGGACCGAACGGCCAAGGTTCCGCACCTCACGCCACGCCCGGCCCAGATCCATCGTACTCAGGCCGAGCCCCGCATCGCGTTTGGCGTTGCGGACGTTCATCTTGTTCACATAGAGCAGCCAGTCGGTCACCGGATCGCGAACGACTTCCAGGTGATTGTCCTCCAGCCGGCGGATGACCTGAGCCGTGTAGGGATCGTGCATCCGCATGTAGATCTCGCCGATGTAGAGCACCAGCGGGAACCGCTCATTCGTGTGCAGCTTCAAGGTCTTGAACTGCTCGACTGTCTCGCGCCCCCACTCGACCAGGGCGTTCGTATCGGCTCCGTCAGCGACCACGGTGCAGAGCGCCTTGAGCCGCTGGTTCTTCAGAGCGTCCACCTCGGCTTTGTCTTGGGCGTAGGGTCGGAAGCGGCGCAGGATGTCCTCCAGCAGGTCGGAGGCGTTGACCCCCTTGAAAAGGATCTGCTGCATCTTGACGCGATCGCTCGGCTTGCACCCCTCGGGCAACGGGATATCGACGTAGTCGGTCTTTGAGGAGGGGCCGACGACCGGGATCTTTTCCAGGCCTTCGAGTCGCATGAACTCCTGCATCAGTTCGGTGTACTTGCCGAACCGACAGGGGCCGCTGGTGGTGGGCATCATCACGAGGTACTTCTCTTCGACGTGCTCGCGCCCATTCTTCTCGATCTCTTCCTGGAGGAAGCCGATCGCGTCACCAACGACGCCCTTGAGCGGATAGCAGACCTCGGTGTAGATGTGTTTGCGCGCCACTTCGTAGCCGCGCGGCGTATCGGTGGGCAGCACCTTGGCGCTGACGCCGAGATGGTTCAGGCCGGCCGCACCCATATGACTGGCGTCACCCATAAACGGGATCAGCCAGGTCCGCCGACCCTGGCCGTTGGTCACGGCCGGCTCGAGCTGCCTCATATCCAGCTTCACAGGCTTGCTCTCGCCCACCACGCGCTCGTGCGCCTCAGTTCGTGTCACGAACGGGGCGTTATTCGTCTGAGCGTCGGTGACGAGGACAAGCAGCGGCTTGGCCGCGGTCTGGAAGATCTTCTCTTCCTGGTAAATCTTCAGGCTGTCCGGCCCACAGGCGAAGTTGATCATGCGAATCGGGAACAGATTCTTGTGGTTCGCGACGAAGACGTTCGCCTTGAGGATCTTGACGCTCTGCACCCAGAACTCGTTGTCGACGAAGCTGTCGATATCGATGTCCAGGAACTTGTGCTCGAGGAAGACCTGCGGGATATAGTCGAGTCCCCGGACTTGAGAGAACATCGCGCCTGAGTTGGAGCTGGCCTCGGGATCGAGCAGGACGTAATCGCGACCGATGCCGACGTAGGCCTTGAGGTCTTCGCGCTCGGCGCGGGCCAGGAACTTGTCACCCTGGGCGTATAGCTCCGCCTTGAATTCGAGTTCGGCCTGGTCGGCCGTCTTCATCGCGTCCTTGATCTGCTTCGTAGTGAACGAGAAGCCCACCCTCGCGAATTCCTTGGTGATCTCTCGAACCAACAGCGGCTCGTCACCAAAGTGCAAAATGGGGTTGAACTGCTTCTCCTTGTCCAGCGAGAGAACGTCGTTGAGGACGTATCCCTCGGATTCGGTGTAGATGCAATACTTCAGATCCGGCGGATCCTGCTTGCGCTGCTCGATGAAGCTCGGATTGAACAGATACTCGATCTTGGGATCATCGTTGAGGACCGACGCGTGCCCCGTCGCCAGCTTGCGGGCGATGCAGAACTCAGTTCGCGAGTTGTCCACGCCGATCTTGGCGATGTCGCTATTGCTCCGCGGCGAGATGACCGGGTAGAAGCCCAGCGTCCGGAACAGGGCGGCGCTCCAGATGCCCTTCTCGCCGACGGTCGCCATGCTCCGCTTGATCCCCACGGTGGGCCCATCCGGCGTCGCGGAGGCCAGTTCGGTCTGTAGACACCCCTGCTTCTTGAAGTGCCGCTCGTAGATCTTATGATAGCGATCGACGTAATTGGTCTTGGGCTTCTTGACCGCTTCGGAATTACCCAGGGGACAAAATCCGCCGGTGATGATCTCATCGTCCTCGATACTGAAGACTTCGAGCTGGCAATCGCGGACGCCGCACGTCTTCTCGCCGAAAAGATCGCGACAGGAGACTTTGCTCTTCTCGAAGGGCATGTCCACGATCTCCCAGCCCCGGAAGGCGGTGCCGTGGGTGGCCCCCTCTTCGTCTAACTCCTTGATATGCTTGATGATATCGAGGGCCTGGCCCCAGGCGCCGAACATCTCGCGATGGGGATACGCCTCGACGTGATTCTCCGAAACTTGCGCCAGAGCAGCCAGGAACGCCTTGCCAAGGGCTGGACCACCCTGAGCCGAGCACTTGGTCCCTGCATGCTGGGCGCCGCCGACGAATTTGTAGTAGTAGCTGGCCGCCGTACCGCGGAGGATCGCCGCGGCGATTTCGTCCCGGCTGAACCCCTCGGAGATCAGGCGGTTCTCGTCCATCTCCATGAACACGCCGCACGTCGCGTCGATCAGCGGGACGCGCTTGGCCCGCAAAGCCGCCTCCTGTAACGTGTTTTCCACATCCAGGTTGATCACGTCCGCCATGTTCTCCAGCGTCTGGCCCGAACCGGCCTGACAACTGTAATTCATCTTCGCCTCTTTGACGGTCCCGTCCTTGGCGAAGCTGGTGAACTTCATATCCTGGCCGCCAACCTCGAAGATCGTGTCGATTTCGGGGTTGCAGTGCTTGACGCCCAGCGCGTGGCACGTGATCTCGTCGGTGATCCGGTCGATCAGCGCCAGCCCCTCGTCCGCCAACTGCTGGGTCTTCTTCTTGCTCAGCAGAATCTTCTCATACAGCTTCCGGGCCGAGCCGGTAGCCCCGACACCCTTGATCACCACGTTGTCCTTGTGGCGGCTCAGGTACCGCAACACGCGTTTGAGCGACTCTTCCGGATTGCCATGCGTC
Organism: Sedimentisphaerales bacterium; assembly: GCA_028277585.1. GTDB lineage: Bacteria > Planctomycetota > Phycisphaerae > Sedimentisphaerales > Anaerobacaceae > Anaerobaca. The sequence continues at coordinate 3,930 of JANQFY010000478.1, read as the reverse complement.
TTGATATAGAGCTTATCGAGCAGTTTGCCGCTCTCGATATCAACGATCGCGCCCTTGGTGGTCGTGCTTCCCCCATCGATCCCAAGGACCACTTCCGTCCCGGCCGGGATCTCGGCCGCCAGTTCCTCGCTGGCGTCGTGCACGAAGTCCAGACTATCGGAAAGCGGCCCGGCGTAGGCCCGTTTGGCGCGACTGTACTCGGCGACCTCGGCCAACTGGTCCAGCTCGAGCACGAACGTGTTGTTCTCCTCCATCGCCTTGGCGGCCGCGCCGATCGCGGCGATGTTCTGATGGTGTTCAGGCCTCTCAACAGGCGTACCAACGATATCCTGGAGATTTTCCCGGACCATGTCATTGGAGAAGACCCCGCCGGTCGAGACGGCGATGGGAGTCTCCACCGCCCCGTCGAACTCGCGGGAGCCCAGAACGTCGATCACATAGTTGCGAGCCACCGTTCGGAACAGACCCGCGAGGTTATCCACCCGCGTGGCGCCTTCGTTCTGCTTGTGGATAAGGTCCGACTGGACCACGACGCCGCACCGGGCGAGAAACTCGCTGGGTTCACTTGAGCGGCCCGCCTCTTCCTCGGCCCTTCGGAACATCTCCTCGACGCGTTCCTGCAATCGCCGACGATTCCGGGCGCCAACCTTCTCGCGTTCCGAATCGCTACTCGTCGCTCCGGCGTCCTCCAATTCGGGGCTCGGAACATCGCCCTGGAAGAGCCTGCGACACTGCTTCTCTACCAGCATGCCTGAGCCGCCGCCGCATTTGGTGCCCGTCCGCCACTCGCGAATGATCTGCCGATCGCCGGACACCGCCACGCTGAAGAAATACGCGTCTTTGGCGCCGATATGGAATATGTATCGGGCCCCCGGAGCGGCTATCTCAGCGCCCTTGGGGATCGCCACGCTGTCATAGACATACAACGCACCGTTCATAACCCGTGGAAAACTCTCAGCCGCACTGCCGGTCAAAGCGGTGCTGACGATCCTCTCGCGGTCGAACCGCGCCAGGATGTCTTGCCACGCTTCGCGCAACGCACTGAGTGGATTGGCGAAATGCATGATCGGTTCGGGCGAGTAGACGACCTGTTTGGTCGCGTCCAGTACGACATAGTGCAGTGCACTGCTGCCCACATCGATTCCAACGTACAATTGCTGAGGGTCCAAGTTCCCTGCGGCACCAGAGTCGCGGTTCAATGACATCGCTGTCCGTCCATTTCTAACGATAAGTTGGTAACTCTTATCAGACCGACTCGATTCAGGCCGCACCGTCACAGATCACCTCAGTCATCTCTGAACGATCCGGTTTCCGGCGGGCGGGCTTCGAGCAAAGGCCACGGTATGAAGACACCGCATCACGTCCGAGAAGCACTCGGCTCAGACGTGTTATAACAGCGGCGCTACCTGTTATATCCTATGCTATCTCCTTGTGGGAAAAGATAAATCAGGCTGTTACTTACACTTAGACCGTCACTTTGTCAAGCATACGCACACCAGACGTAACAGTTTTTCCACAGTCCCAGTATACACAATACGCATGCATCTACCTAGTCTGCAAAGGCTTATAAAACCGGGACTCTCAGTGCTAACAATGTGACCGGCTATATGATTACTATTACTACTTCATTTAACTCATATATATATAAATACATGTGATATGCACATGGGCTCTCCGAGTTCGGGAAATCTTCCAGGGCCCGGTCAAAAGCAAGTAGCGGACTAGCCCGCGCCCAAACGGTGGCATCCGGCTCATGCTCGCAGGTAGTGCCATAGCCATCGGCTCTGTCATTCCCGCGCAGGCGGGAATCCAGAGGACCGTAGTCACTTCAGCCCAAGGGCGGTGTGATCAAAGAACCCCTCGAACGTGCGGATTCCTGCCTGCGCAGGGATGACAATGTCGCATTCATGGGTTCTCACCGCTGCCCCGGGAAGCTCCAGTCACAAACATCAAGCGTATCCCATACCGCCTCTTTACGCCGGTGTTTTTGTGGAAAAAGGTTGTCGAACGGGCCCGCTCAGATTACACTTGGAGCCTGTTAAAAAGGGCCAACGCTGCGCGAACGCAGCGCCGGCCGTAACTTGCTTTGAGGTCTATGATGAAGGTCACGTTTAATCGTTCCGCGTTGGCCGAAGCCCTGGGATTGGTCACTTCGGTCGTACCGACACGAACGCCGAAACCTGTTCTGCGGTGTGTGCGCGTCGCTGCCGCTGAGAATCAGGTGAGGATCTGCGCCACCAACCTGGAGATGGGCCTCAATTATCTCGTATCCGAGGTCGAGGTCGCCCGCGAGGGCGAGATCGTTGTCGAAGCGGGCCATTTGGCTGATATCGTACGCGAGAGCTCCGAGGATGTGCTGACTCTCGAAGCCGAAGAGAGCACGTGTGAGGTCCGCGGTTCTGACAGCCGGTTCACGATCTATGGTCAGGACCCGGCCCAGTACCCGAAGGTCCCCTCGTTGGACGAGGGAGAGAGCGACCTGCAGATCACGTTGACCGAAATCCAATCGGGCATCGAGCAATGCCTTTTCGCAACGGCCAAGGAGAGCAGCCGGTACGCCATCAACGGCGTCCTCTGGGAAGTCCAGGGCAAGAAGCTGCTCCTCGTGGCGACCGATGGGCGGCGCTTGGCCCGCTGTCGTGTCTCACTGCATGAAGCCCCGGGCGAAGCGCTGGCCAAGGAGAAGATCATTGTCCCGGCCAAGACCATGGCCCTGCTGGACAAAGTGGCTTCCCACGAGGAGGAGAAGGTCGCCGTCAAGCTGCTGGACAGCCAGGTGCTGATCCGTTGCGCCAACGTGGTGATCAGCTCGAACCTCGTGGAGGGCAACTTCCCGAAATATCAGGACATCATCCCGAGTGACTACGACAAGAAACTCACCTTGCCGACCGACGCGGCGCTGAGCGCCGTGCGTCGTGCAGCGCTGCTGACCAGCGAGGAGTCAAAGGGGATCAAGGTCTCCGTCAACAACAATGCGCTGGTCTTCTCCGGCAGCTCCCCGGAAGCCGGGGCCGCTGAGGTCAGCATGCCGATCGAGTACGCCGGCGAGCCGATCGATATTGGGTTCAACCCTCAGTTTCTCATCGACGTCTTGCGGGTCATCCGCGCGCCGGAGTTCGATTTGGAGCTGGGCCAGTCCGACCGGCCGGGCCTGATCAAGAGTGGGGCCGACTTCCTCTACGTCCTGATGCCGATTAACCTGGGCTAGTATCCGACTTGCATCATTGCGACCCGATCGGGCTGCAGTTTCAGGAGCCTAGAGTCGGGTCTGAAACCGATGTGTCGCAGTCGGACCGCTGGTCGTTTTTCCGAGATAGGAGCCTCCGTATGAGGGGCCGTGACCGGATGGCTGAGCCATCCAAGATGAGTGAAATGGTGGAAACGCTTGTCGAGCGACTGACGCCGGTCCACGCCCAGTGTGATTCGGTCGGCGAGGCGCTCGAGAGCGTATTACCCCCGATGATCCGGCCGCATTGTCGGCTGGGCGGCGTCTCGGGCGGAGCGGTGACGCTCATTGTCTCCGGGGCCAGTTACATGTACGAGTTACAGTTGTGTAAAGCTGAGTTGCTGCAAGAGTTACAGCGTCTGTGTCCGGAGGCGGGTCTCCGTCGGATACAGATCCTAATGGCGGGACGGCGGTGAGAAAATGACGATCGGGACCGGGCGCTGACGCGTTTGACCGGGCCGGCGGCGCCGAGTTCGATTGCACGAAGGTTTGCAGCAACGATTAGACGATTCGCATTCGAGGACGGTTATGGATGCTCATAAGTACGATGCCAGTAATATCAAGGTCTTGGGCGGCGTAGAGGCGGTTCGCAAACGCCCGGACATGTACATCGGTGATCGGGGGATCGGAGGCCTCCACCACCTGGTGTACGAGGTGCTCGACAACTCGATCGATGAAGCGCTGGGCGGTTTCTGCACGGAAAT
>JANQFY010000369.1 GCA_028277585.1 Sedimentisphaerales bacterium | reverse complement strand
CCAGGTGCAACTGGGCCGCCTGGACCCCGACACAAGAGAACTGATTATGTTGCGTTTCTACTCCGACTTGAGCTTCAAGGAGATCGCTCAGCACCGATCTGAACCGATCGGGACGACATTGTCCAAGCTACATCGCGGCATCAAGAAGCTGCGCGATCTCATGGAGGGTTGAAGTCATGAAGAACTCCGATCCAGACAATCTGAAGGCACTCTTCGAGCGATTTGCAGGATCTGCGGAGGCTCGGAAAGCCGCCGAGGAGATCCGAGCAGGCGACGACATGCTGCGCGCCTACCCTGCCCCTGAGCCTGACAATGAGATGATTCTGGGTATCAAGTTGCAGATCGCGACCCGGCTTTCAAGCCGACGTCGCCACGTGCATCGCATCTACCGCCTCGTTGCCGGTGTCGCAGCCGTCTTGGTCCTGGCTGTGATCGTGTTTTACAACCAGCCTTCGTCCGAAGATGGGAGCCTTAGCCATGCGGCTCTGATTCCCACGTTTATTTGGGAAAGCGAAGATATCCCCAGCGACGACATGGAACTGGCCTATTTCAACGCAGAAATTGACCAGATCGAGGCCCAAATGCGAGCCTTGGAGGCCGGCGAGAGTCAGGATGCCGGCGCCCGCGCCATCGACGAGGTTGAGATGGAACTCGTACGCGTTAGTGCAGCGTTTTGGAAGGAATAGCAGCGATGAAGCAGCACCATGTGGTTCTTCTAGTGAGTTTGGCCCTGCTGGCGGGGGGATTTTCTTCTCCCGCTCGGGCAGACAACCCGAAGAAGGAGACGGAGGACATCTGGGAGGACGAACCGCGCCGGGGTCGCACTCCCCATTGGTACCGTTGGCTCTCCGATGAAACGGTCGAACGCGTCATGAAGGGTCTCCAGCAGCGCGATCCGGCCAAGGCCAAGGAACTGGCTGCCCTGCGCAAGACAGACCCGGAACGATTCAAGACCGAACTTGGCAAGCACGGACGTCCGGAAATCGAACAGATCAGCCGCGAGCGCTATGAGGCCTGGCGGCAGAGGAAGCAGGCCGACTTCACCAAGTGGCTCAAAGCCAACTATGCCAAGGAAGAGAAGAACCTGACTGATCTCAAGGAGAAGGACCCGCAGCTCTACGTCAGAAGGTATGAGCACCTGCTGGCCAAGTACGGCCGCATCTTCGAGGCCGACAGTTCCAACCCCGAGCTCGGCGCCGTGCTCAAGGAAGACCTGGAATTGAAGAACCGGCGGGACGAACTTGTCCGGCGGCTGGGGCAGGAGAAATCACAGGCCAAGCGACAAGCCCTCGGAGTTGAGTTGCAGGAGGTGGTGGCCCGACGGTACGATCTCATCGTACGGCGCAAGCGAATCGCCTACGAGCATCTGCAGAAGAAACTTGAAGGCCTGCAGAAGCAGATCCGAAGCAGCAAGGACGAGATCAACAAGTGGCAAGACGGAAAGACCAGGCAAGAGAATATCAAGCGGCGTATTGAGTCACTCACTGGGGGGCGGAAGGGGTTCAAGTGGGACTAGGCGATAGCCCCGAATAGTATCACGGAATCCCCCTCCCTCTGCAGCGCCTTCTCTCGCTCACTTGATACGGTTGCGCCGCACTTCCTCCTGGGTGGCCTTCTTGAGAATCCGCTTCTCCTTGCCCGTCAAACTGTGCAACCCCGACTGGTGGACCTTGGCCAGAATCCGATCGACTTCGATCTGAAGTGTGCGCTCGTCCTGGATCTTCTTCTGCCACGATCCGGCGCGCACCTTGAGCTTCAAATGGCCCACTCGATGCCCGAACAAGACATAGGCGGCGCCAACCGCCATCCCGGCCAGATGGGCCGCGTGTCCCCCGACATTGTCTCCTGATCGCGTAGCAACAATCAAGAAGAAGGCGAAACCGAACACGATCGCCGCCACTCGGATCGGCACCGGGAAGATGAATACGAAAATGATGAATTGCGGGAATAGAATCGCACAAGCCGACAGAAGCCCCAAAATGGCCCCGGACGCACCGATCATCGGTATGTCCCGGCTCAAGAATCCGGCCCGGGCCAGAATCAGGAAGAGAACTCCGCCGGCCGCGCCGCAGAGAAGATAGAACGGCAAGAACTTGCGGCTACCCCAGTGCCGCTCCAAGGTGGGGCCCAGAAAGAACAGGCCGAGCATATTCACGAAGACGTGCCAGATCCAGCCTCGGGAATGCAGGAACTGATAGCTGAGAATCCGCCAGGGCTGCAAGGTGGTGAACCACGTCCCCGCATCGACGGCAAACCAATCCTCCAGGAGTCGGCCCAGCGGCGGAATGAACACACCGGCGAGGAAAATGCTGAGGTTGCTGATGAGCAACCATTTCACAACAGGCGTGAGCTTCGGCAGGTTGAAACGCATCTGCGGCGCCCCGTAGTACTGCTGTCGCGACCCTGATTGCGTATAGTCTCTGTCGTAAAGCCCCATGATTCTCTTCGTAAATCCAGCCGTGGTTCGTCTGTACACTACCTGTACCATATACTATCGGCGTTTCTACACGATGTTCAACGGAAAATGCCTCACGAAATGGGTGGCAGCCAAGAGGAAACGGGCGCGGTGTGCGTTTCTTGCGAGCTAGGGCCTTCAGAGGGCGTCATCGCACGCCGCCCGATTTCTACGGTCACCTGCTCGCCGCCGGTGGCGACGTATCTTATCGCCCCTCGGCGCATCGGTATGGGCCGACCTGGCCGGAATCAGAGTCGGAAATAAGCGGCAGCCCAGCCTAACGTTTCGATCTGGAGCGTTTCGCCGATGACGCGGTACGGCTCGGCTTGGCCTCTTCCACATGGTCCGCTACAGACACAGAATCCGGCAGGACCTCAGGTCGAACCAGGGAGTAGAAGACCAACAAGCAGCCGCCCAACAGCATGAGACTGATGCCAATCAGTTGCGAGACAGTCAGCGTACCGATTTCGAATGGATTGTCGTCGCGCACCAGTTCTATCCCGAAGCGAAGCACGCCGTAAAGAATGAACATTGAGCTGAAGGTCGAGCCCGGCCTGGTCAGCATAGGGTATGTCCCTCGCTGCTCGGCCCGCTGGGACCGCCTCCACACACCGTAGAGGATCAGGCTGCACAACCCCGCCAGCGCCGACGTGTACAATTGCGTCGGATGCACGGGCAGACAGCGATACTGCCCGTGCGTCACCTCCTCCTGCTGCTGCGGTGTCAGGAGCTCTTTGGGTTTGAGCCCCGGGCTGTACTGCTTCTGCTCATCCGTGTAGCCGAAGTACTCGCCGGGCAGATGCAGATGAGGCTCGGGCCGATTGCGCTCCAGATCCGGATGGATTTGACTGCGATAGGCGAAGGAACCATACGGGAAACGAACCGCCCAGGGCACATTCGCCGGTCTGCCGTAACAGCAACCGTTCAGGAAGCATCCGATGCGGCCGAAGATCAGCGCCGTCATCAGACCAACCGCCAGCACATCCAGATAATGGCGCAAGGGCAGACGATGGTATCGGATATAGGACAGAATCACCGCAATGGCCAATAGCACGCCGCCCAGCAGTTCCAGCCCCCCATTCCAGATCGCGAAGACGCCCAGCGGATTGTCCCGGAACTGGTCGAAATAGTGGACCACGAAGAACACGCGGGCGCCAATCACGCCGGCGATCAGCGAGTAGAGCGCTGCATTGGTGATGTGTTGCGGATCACGGGTGAAGCGCCGACTCAGCAGACGGATCACGGTGACTGCGGCGAGAAAGCCAATCACCATCATCATACCGTAGCTCTTGACGGTCACATGAAGAAAGGGAATCTCGATCAGTTGGGGATGCATCTAGCGGGTTCTCTTCTCGCAGTACACAGCGTCACCGGCCGTCGAGACAGCCCTCAGGAGCCTGGATTGCGCGTGGTGGGTCTGCGACATCCTTCTCGTTCCGCCTGGCGTTCGTCCGTCAGTCGCCATCAGTCCAGGACGTTGTTCTTCTCGTCCAGGACCAGGACCTTGGGCTTGTGCTGGGCCACCTCGTCCATATCGAGCATACCGAAGGCCATGATGATGACGATATCGCCCGGCTCGGCCAACTGAGCGGCCGCTCCCAGGATACAGATCCGTCCCGACCCCGGTTCGGCCCGCACGGCGTACGTCTCCAGCCGGCTGCCGTTGTTCAAATTGGCGACAATGACGGATTCGTAGGGCAGAATCCCGGCGCTGTCCATCAGAGCGCCGTCAATCTCGATGCTTCCAGGGTAGTGCAGCCGCGTCTCTGTGATGCGCCCCCGGTGCAGCTTGCTTTTCAGTAGTTTGACCTGCATTCAATCTCTTCTCAAAAGTTTAGCATTCGTCCGTTCACGCGGAGCATTATACCCTAAAGCGTCGTCGTGTCCACCAGGATGTTGTCAATCAAGCGCGCCGGGCCCAGACGAGCGGCAACGGCGATCAGGACGCGCCCCTGGATGCGCTCGAGATCCGCCAGACTTTCGCCGTCGACGAAACTGACGTATTCGACCTCCAGACCCGGAACGGCGTGCAGAATGTCGAGCATCTGCCCGCGAATCTCCGCCACATTCGTAGCCCCTCTGCGAATCGACTCCCGGCACGTCTCCAGCGAGCGGTACAGCGCCGTCGCATCCCGTCGCTGTTGCGGGTCGAGATAGCGGTTGCGACTGCTGACGGCCAGCCCGTCCGACTCGCGTACGGTCGGACTGACAACAATCTCCAAGGGCATATTCAGGTCCGCCGCCATGCGGCGAATCACGATCGCCTGCTGGGCGTCCTTCTGGCCGAAAACAGCGACGTCGGGCCTCACGATGTTGAAGAGCTTCGTACAGACGGTCGTCACCCCACGAAAGTGGATGGGCCGAGACCGACCGCACAGCGGCTCGGTGATCCGCTCGACGTTCACCCAGGTGAGATTCTCGCGCGGGTACATCTCAGCAGCCGACGGGGCGAAGACCGCTTCGACCCCATGGCGTTCGCAGATCGCAACATCCGCTTCGAACGGCTTCGGATAGTTGTCGAAGTCTTCGTTGGGCCCAAACTGCGTTGGATTCACGAAAAGACTAACCACAACACACTCACACCGCGCCGCTGCGGCCTCCATCAAAGAGACGTGACCAACGTGCAGCGCCCCCATCGTCGGGACCAGACCGACCTTCCGCCCGGCCGCCCGCGCTTGGCTGACACACTGTCTGATTTCCTCTATAGTCGTCGCGACCTGCATCCGGGTCTCTTCATCACATGGGTGTTAACAGAATACGGCACAGTCTCTCGAGGCCACATAAGCCTTGACCTGCAGCGCTACATGGGCCAGCGCCGCCTCGTCCTCGAGTCCGACCTGCGAGGCGGACAAACGAAGAACCGGACACGCCTTCCAGCCGGCAAAGAGTTGCTCGTACTCGCGATGCAGCGACTCCAGGAACTCGAGCGAGATGGATTGCTCGTACGAACGATTCCGCTGATGGATGCGCTCCAGACACTGCTCAGGAGCGTCATCAAGATAGATCACCAGTACGGGTGACGCCACCCGCTCGGAAAACAGCCGATAGACGCGTTCGTACAACTGCAATTGGTCGGGGTCGAGCAAACGTCGAGCGTAAATCAACTCCTTCTCGAAGACATAGTCCGTCAGCGACACCTTGTCCGGCGAGAGCGCATCCGGATCGAGCTGATCGACCCGATTGAGAAGGAAGTAGAGCTGGCTGTCCAGCGCCAGCTCGTGCTTGCCGGCATAGACGCCGGGCAAGAATGGATTCGTGTCATAGGGCTCCAGCGCCGTATCGGCATCCAGCGCCGTCGCCAGGCGCTTCATCAACGTCGTCTTGCCCACCCCGATCAGACCGGCGATGCTCACCAGTTGCGGCACCATCGGATTGAGGGCGAAATCGCCCCCCGAAAGGCGCCGAGCCAGTTCCGCGACAGGCTCACCAAACAACGGATGCATCAAGGCGCTGTCCAACTCACACAGACTGCCCAAGACGAACGAACGCAGATGCATCTGAGGGTGAGGCACGATGAGGTTCGGCGAATGGACGATCTCAGAGCCGAACAGCAACAGGTCGAGGTCGATCGTCCGGGGCCCCCACTTGCCTCGTCGGGTGCGACCGAGAATGTTCTCGGTGGTCATCATGACCTCGAGCAGCGTCTCGGCCGTCAACGTCGTTTGAATCTCGGCCGCTGCGTTGAGATAGTCCGGCTGCGCGGACGGCCCCAGGGGTCGCGTCTCTCGAATCTCACTGACTCGAGTCACATCGACCTGGTCATGACGGCCCAGAACGTCTAGCGCCTCTCGGATGACGCGCTGCCGATCGCCCAGATTGCTGCCCAACCCGATGTACGCCGTCACCTGCTCAGTCATCCCGGACCCCTTTGTGACTTGATGTATCCTGACATCACGGCGTCGGGCCGCTACAGCCGGGCAAACCGCTCGAGCGCCTCGCGGACGTGTTCGGGCCGGGCAAAGGCGGTCAGCCGGAAGTAGCCCTCGCCGGCCGGGCCGAACCCGACGCCGGGCGTGCCGACGACGTTGGCCTTCTGCAGAAGGCGATCGAAGAAGTCCCACGATCCCAGACCATCCGGAGTCTTGAGCCAGATATACGGTGCGTTGACGCCCCCATAGACCTGGTAGCCCAACTTGGTCAGCGACTCACGGATCAGGCCCGCGTTGGTCATATAGACGTCGATCGTCTCCTGGATCTGCTTCTTGCCCTGCGGCGTGTAGCTCGCGGCCGCCCCGGCTTGGGTGATGTAAGAGACGCCGTTGAACTTCGTGCAATGGCGGCGTTTCCAAACGGGATGCACATCGACAGCCGTCCCGTCCTGCTTATAAGCCTTCAGCGCCTTGGGAACGATGCTGTACGCACAGCGCACGCCGGTGAAACCAGCCGTCTTGGAGTAGCTGCGGAACTCGATCGCGACTTCCTTGGCGCCCTCGATCTCATAGATCGAATGTGGGACATCGGCTTCGGAGATGAACGCCTCATAGGCCGCGTCGAAGAGGATAACGGCCTTGTTCTCACGGGCGTAGGCCACCCAGCGGGCCAGGTCCTCCTTCGTCGCGACGGCGCCCGTGGGATTGTTGGGGAAGCACAGGTAGATCATGTCGACCGGTTGCTCGGGAGGCAAGGGAACGAAGCCGTGCTCAGCCAGCGCGGGCATGTAGACCACACCCTCGTACTGACCGATGTCGTTAGCCAGGCCGGTCCGACCCGCCATGACGTTCGTATCGACGTACACCGGATAGACCGGGTCGGCGACCGCCACGACGTTGTCCGTGCCGAAGATCTCCTGCATATTGCCCGTGTCGGGCTTGGCCCCGTCACTGACGAAGACCTCGTCAAGGTCGAGGTCGACGCCTCGCGCCTTGAAGTCATTGTCCACGATTGCCTGACGGAGGAAGTCATAGCCCACGCCGCCGTCATCGTAACCCTTGAAGCTCTCCTGGACCGCCATTTCGTCGACCGCCCGGTGCATCGCCTCCACAATGGCCGGCGCCAACGGCTGCGTCACATCCCCAATCCCCATGCTGATCACGTCGGCCTGAGGATTCTGTTCTTTGAAATTGCGGACCCGCCGTCCGATTTCCGGAAACAGGTATCCCGCGCTCAATTTCAGGAAGTTCTCGTTGATCTGAATCATATTCGGCTCATCCCTATCATGTCGCTGTTCCAATCGGCGCCAAACCGGTAACTACCGGCCGGCTCCCGATCACATTGGTCGGCCATTCTATGCTTACCGGCCGCCTCCGTCAAGGTTGCGGAGGAACCGACTCAGGACCTCGCCCGGAGACGCATCGCGCAAGACAAAGGAGAAATCGCCGGAAGACAATCCTTGACATCCCTTTGCGACAAGTGTCTATTGAGGACAGTGGATTAGCGGAATTCAGTAGTTGAGTCTCTCTCACGCGGCCGGAGAATGTCTGGGTGTTTCAGGCGACACGCCGCAGTTGAGAGTCTGGCGGTATTGAGACTGGCGGATGATACGAATCGACGGGAAGCGCGTACGTGCGTGTCGCTCTTTCGGCGGCTTCACCCTCACCGAACTGCTGGTGGTCATTTCCATCATTGCCCTGATGGTTTCCATTACACTGCCCACCCTCACCAGGGCGCAGCGCGACGGCGAAGCCATACATTGTCTAGCCAATGAGCGTCAGATCATGTTCGCCTGGATGCAGTATGCGGCCGATAGCGACGACGCGATCTGCGTGCCGCGATCCTACCGGACCGCCCTGAAGCGCTACGCGGATATGAACGACGTCTTCATCTGCAAGGGGGTTCAGGACGAATCGGTGACCAATTCGTACGGCATCGCGAGCATCATGGGTGGAGAGGGTCGAGACGGCGTCGAGGCCTATGAAAAGCTGCACAAGGTTTTGCGTCCAAGCGAGCGACTCGTGCTGGTGGATGTCGAGTCGGAGTCACAGACATGCTTCTGGCCT
>JANQFY010000353.1 GCA_028277585.1 Sedimentisphaerales bacterium | reverse complement strand
GGGCAACGGCGCGATGACGCTCGGTCAGGGCAGTCTATTGCCGGCCGTGCTGGGGTCCGTTGGCCTCTTCGGCTTGGGCGCCCTGGGATTGCGCCGGGCCTACCGTTCGACGGTGCAATTCTACCAGGGGCGCGCCAAGGTCAAGAAACGCGTCCGAAAGCCCAAGGCTGAACGGTCCGCTGTGCCGGACCGGTTTCTCGAACGCCGTATTCCGGGCGTTCCGGACGAGGCCGCGGCGCTGACGTTGGCCTTCCTGCGATCCCTCGGGCGGGCCTCAGAAGTGAAGATGATGTTCGCTAGCAACATCATCATGCTGCTTTTCTTCTGCGCCATGATTTTGCGGCGCGGTTCGGGAAATATCTCAAACGATGTGAAACCGTTCTTCGCGACCGGGGCCGTTGTGTTCACCTTCTTTGGGCTCATTCAGCTCATGTTCAATCTCTTCGGCATGGATCGGAGCGGCTTCCGCGCCTTGGTTCTTCTGCCCGTGCCGCGGCGTCATATCCTACTGGGCAAGAACCTCACCTTCCTCCCGATCGCCCTGACCATCGGGTTGGTCCTGCTGACGCTCGTCATGTTCGTCCGGAGTGTTTCGCCCGTCGTCATCGGCGCCGCAGTGCTGCAATTGCTCTCGGCATTCTTCCTGCTGAGCATGCTGGGCAATCTGGTCTCCGTGCTCGTCCCGCATCGCGTTGCGCCGGGCTCGCTGAAGCCGACCAAGATGTCCAAGCTAACCACATTCCTGCTTCTCGTCTCGCGCATGCTGTTCCCGCTGGCCATGACGCCGATCTTCCTGGCCCCGCTGATGGGGCTGCTAATGTCGCGCGCCGGATGGTTGCCGGCCGCGCCGACCAACCTGCTGGTCTCGGCGGTCGTGCTGGGTCTGCTGGCCCTGGCGTATCGATTCAGTCTCAACCCCCTTGGCGATCTCCTCCAGCAACGCGAGCGGAAGGTCCTCGACGTCGTCACACAGGAAGTGGAGTAGTCGCTGCGCGTGCGTCGCCAGGATTCTGTTGCCAGACCCTTCTCAATTGTATCTTAATCGGGTATCCTCGCCCCCTCGGTCTCATGGATTGTCGGAGGGCCGAAACGTAGCGATTGGTATGAGGAAACGGCGTCATGTGCAGTGATTTGAGGGATAGCGAATCGAGGGAGAACGCACCGCAAGAGGCTCGTTCGGAATCGTATTTCGATCAGGCCGCGCAGACATGGGACGACAACCCTGTTCGGCGCGAACTGGCGCTGGCGGTGGCGCAGGGGATGGCGGATGCGATTGCTTTCGGACCCGAGATGAAGATCATGGACTTCGGGTGCGGGACCGGACTGATCGCCCGCGAATTGGCCCCGAAGGTTGCGAGGGTGACCGCTGTCGACACATCGGCCGAGATGGTATCCGTCCTGAAGACCAAGGCTCAGGCGGCCGGGCTGACGGGTATTGAGCCGCTCTTGCTAGATGAGAAGTGCGAGGCAACGCTCGCTGGCGATTACGATGCGATCGTCAGCAGTATGGTTCTTCATCACGTCGAGGACCTCTCCGGCCTGGCGGAGCGATTCGCCCAGTGGTGCCGGCCGGGCGCGTGGATCGCGCTGGCGGATCTCGCACCGGAAGGTGGGACGTTTCACCGCCCGGGCCAGCAGGTTGCCCATGACGGGATCGACCCGGCCGTGCTTTCGAGACATCTGGAGAAAGCCGGTTTTGCGACACAGAGCGTCCGAACCGTGCACACGATCCGCCGTCCTCCGGCCGAGGGCGGCGAGCTCAGAGACTACCCCGTTTTTCTTCTGGTTGCCCAGAGGACGCTTCCCTAGCGCCAGAGGGAACGTGCTAAGCGATGATGGATTTTGTGTGACTTTCTAGCGAGGTTGAAGCCTCTCAGGGATGAGAGCGATGTGATTCTCATGTTTCAAGGGCATGAGATGCCTGTGGCATCGACGGAAATGGATCGAGTCTATAGGAGATGATCGCATGAACGGGCGAAGGATGGGAGTTTCGATTGGATTGGTGGTTGCGTATGTGCTGATCGGAGCCTTCTTGAGCGGCTGCATTTCGGGACGCTCGGATGTGTCGTATGGTCCCAAGGGCCCGGCTGTGGGGCCTGAGACGACTCGGCAGATCGAGATCGGTTCCACCAGCAAGGAGTGGGTCCTGGGGACGTTCGGGGCGCCGAGCACTGAGACGGCCACGCCCGAGGGCACGGAAATCCTCAAGTACGTCTACACCAAGAAGGTGGACAGCGACTTCGATGCCTTTCTGTTCCTCAGTTTCGACGACGAGCGGGAGGAGCGGACCGTCTACTACTTCGAGATAAAGGATGGGATCGTTACTCGGTTCTGGAAAGAGCACAACTGATCGAAGCGGGGCGGCTCAGTTGGCGGCGCCGGGGGAGCCGTTCACGGTCGAGCTGGGACGCCAACTGGCCGAATCGCTCCAGGTGTCGAACGGTGCGGTCTCGTCAACGATAACCAGAGACAGGCCGAGCCCATCGGTGGCGGCGTACCAGGCGTCGTTGTAGGCGAAGTCCAGAATGCTCTCGTTCTGGCTGCCCTCTAGTCGCAGGGATTCGCCGCCGCTATCGAGATAGCCTGTGTACTCACCCGCGACGGGCAAACCGTCCCCGTACCGTTCGGCGAACGCCGCGAGGTTCCGCACCACGAGCACGTACTCGCCTGGCCCCAGTGAGATGACATCACTTCTCGTGAAGTCGAAAGCAATGCCCGCGCTGAAATGCACGCCTACGAGGCTCAGATCGGTCTGCCCCGTGTTCCTCAACTCCACGTATTCGTATTCCTGACCGGCGAAAGTGTCGCCCGGCAGGGCGGGTGGATTGTACATCAGCTCGGTGATGCGCAGGGACGACTGGGTGTCACTGGGCGTCGCCGGTGTCTTTGCTATGGCGATGCGGACGCCGTCCGGACTGGTCAGTTCGAGCGTTTCACCTCGCGCCGAGAGCCTTCCATCGTAGTCGCCCACCACGAAGAGCGCCTGACCTCCCGTGGGGAAGGACTGACGCGCGCGAAAGGCGGGGCGATTGGCCGCGACGTAGAGAACGCTTTCGGCCGGGATGACGGTCCCGCCCCGGAACGTGAAGATCGGCTCCGGCGTTTCGACGCCCGCTGAGAGGGTCCAGCCCGAAACGTCCACCGCGACGCCCATGGTGTTCACCAGCTGGACATACTCCTGGTCCTGATTGCCACTGGCGGGGTTCACCTCGATCTCGCCGAAGAAGATGCTGATGCGATCCGGTGGGGCGTCGGGCAGTTCGTTGGCTCCGGGGGCCAGTCCATAATACAACTGGATGCGCCGCTCAGGCAGGTAGACGTTCTTCAACTCATTGACTGCCTCCCATAGCGACTGAGGGCAGCACGGACTCGTCGAGCCGTTGCCCCACGCGTGCGAGTTCCACTTGGCGGCGTCCAGTGCCGCGTCGGGTGCGATTCGGCCCGCCAGTTCGTCGATGCGCGGCTCATAGTGCAACTCCTCGGCCAGCGTGTTTGGTGGCTTGAGCAGTTCATCCATCAGGGTCCGTACGCGCCGCAGGTACATCTGGCGAATCTCGGGCGTTCCGAAGATCGCCTGCGGCACACGGT
>JANQFY010000340.1 GCA_028277585.1 Sedimentisphaerales bacterium | reverse complement strand
CCGTGTCGCTTTCCAACGGCCGGCAGGTCGTACTCGCCAGCGATGCGACGTGGAAGTGTAGCGATCAGCAGAGGCTGAGCTGGCAGCAGCCCGATTTCGGCGACTCGCGCTGGAGTTCCGTCACGGTCGTTGGCGCGTTCGGGGCGGGGCCCTGGGGCAAAGTTGCGGCTCAACCCGATGCTGAGCCCAGCGGGGCGCTGGCGGGCCGAGTCCACGAATTGGGCAAGCAGGTTCTGGCCGCCCAGGCGCGACAGGGGTGGACCGGAACGGTGACCGAAGCGTCGGCCGGGGCGGATTTCTCCTGGCCCGAAGCGATCGTGTTCGTGGGGGATGACTGCAGTATGTATCTGCCCTCGGGTCCGACGGGCACCTCCATCGACAGCTTGACCGTGACGATCTTCAATCCCCGCAAGTCCCGAACCTTTCCCGAACACGATCTGCCGGCGCCGATGAAGGTCGGTCACAAATTGTTCGCGCTCAAGCCGGCGCGCCTGGGAGCAGAACCCGAGCTGCTGCTTGACGCCGGGCAAGGCGGCATCGGTTCGCCCAGCGTGTCCTTCGATGGCAAGTCGATCTTCGTCTCCATGGCGCCCAACGACGAACCCTTCTTCCATCTCTACCGACTTTCGGCCGACGGGGCCCGTGTGGAGCAGTTGACGAACGGCCCGTTCCACGACATCGACCCGGTGGAACTGCCCGATGGACGCATCGTCTTCACGTCGACGCGGATCGGGACTTTCGAGGAATATCACAGCCCGCCCTCACGGTCGCTGTTCGTGATGGATCCCGACGGCGGGGGTATTCGCCCTCTGACGCACACCATCATCTTCGACAACGAGCCCGAGGTGCTGGCCGACGGGAGAATCGTCTTCATCCGATCGGACAACTTCTTCGATCGCGGCAAGGTTGAGACGCTCCTCCACGCCGTCCACCCTGATGGCAGCGGGGGGTACACCGAGTTTGGCCTGGACAACGGCCCCGAGTACGGGAACAGGCTGCGGGCGTTTCTCTGCGGCAGTCCGGCGCCGATGCCGGACGGTCGGCTGGCCTTTTTGTCAGGGCCGGGGATCACCGTGGGCCGTCTTGGCTCGGCCAGTCAAGGTCTGCAGCATTTCCGTCTGGCGGCCGGCGACGTCGCAGCGCTGCCCGATGGACGGCTGATCTGTACCGTGGGCCAGACCGTTTCAGTCGAAGTCACTGAGGGAGACAAGAAACGGACGATTCAGGATCTCCGGTACCAGAAGATCGGCGTGCTCGATCCGGAGAGTCGCCCTCCGACGATTACGATCATCCACGACTCGGCTACCGGTCCGCTCCATTCTCCCGTATACCTTGGCCCGCGGCGGCGCCCTCCCGTGCTGGCTGAGAGGGTGGACAAAAAGGAGTCGCAAAAGGCCAACGCCACGGGATTCCTGTATTGCCAGGACGCACGGCTGACCAAGAACACCACGGCCGGCTGGTCGCACGTGCGGGCCATCCGCGTGCTGGCGGGGAAGGGGCTCACCACACGCTCATCCCACTCGTACATCGTTCATGCGGGCAATGAGACCATCGAGCTTGGCACAGTGCCGCTGGCGCCTGACGGCTCGTTTTCTATCGAGGTGCCGGCGAACGTTCCCCTGGCGTTGCAGGCGGTGGATGCCGAGGGGCGTGCGGAACTGAACGAAATGTCCTGGATCTACGTCCGACCCGGCGAACGCCGGGGCTGCGTTGGCTGTCATCACCAGCGGCAATCCGCTCCCTTGGGCGAGCGTCCCCGCGCGCTGGCGCTGAATGCGTCTCCCCTGAAACTGCTTGGGCAAGGCAGGCCGCACCGTTTCCGGGGTAACAACGCGGCCGTGACCGGTCTGATGGAACTGCAGTTCGACCGTTACCGGGAAGTGGCCGGCATCAATCGGTACGGTGACACAACCGAGTTGCTGGCCGCGGGCGCCCGGGAGGCGACTGCCCTCATAAGTCAGTTGCGCAGCGATGATGCCGGCTTGAGGATCTCCGCAGCCCAGCGGCTGTCGATCTTCCGCGACCAGCGGGCGGCTTCGGCACTTTGCGAACTGCGTATCGATCCCGTTCGCGAGGTGCGCGTGGCCGCGATGGTCGCGCTGTCCACCTGCGGCGATCGGGAGTCGGTGGAGTCTCTGCTCAGCACGCTTACCGATCCGGATCCGCTCGTCGCCCAGGCTGCGGCGCTGGCGCTGGAGAACCTCACGGGGCACGCCGAACCGTTCAATGGCTTTGCCGGCCTGGGGCAATCCGCTCTCCAGGCGAAGAGGTGGAAACAGTGGTTTGCCGATACGTCCTGGGATCGCATCGAGAATGATCTTGTCGAACGCCTGGAGAGTTCCGATCGTGACGTCGTCCGCCGTGCCGCCGTGGCGCTGGGGCACACCGGAGGCGATGCGGCCCGCGCCGCGCTGCGTCGGTACGTCGCGCGCGAACGTCGGAACAATCCTCTGCCCGAGTGGCGGAAGACCCATCGAGGGGACGGCGCCCGTTTCAATTCGCTTGCCGCGGTCAACCCGCGCACGCTCCAGGCGGCGACCCGCGCGCTGGGGTATTTGCAGGACGGCGATTCGGTGCCGCTCCTTGCCGAGACGCTGCGTCGTCATAGCGATCCAGCGACGGGGAATCTGTTTCTCGCCGAAGCGGCGGTGGAAGCACTCGGCCGGATAGGAACGCCCGAGGCGCAGACCATACTGGTTCGCGCCTTTGCCGGGCTCAAGAAGTATCCCGCCTACACCTATTGGTACGGCGATCATGAAGCCCTGATGGCCTGCCATGCCTCGCCCGTCCACTACTTCATTACTGAGGCGCTCGACGCGGTCGAGTCCACGCGTGCCGAGAGCATCGTGCCGCACCTGATTCGCTCCGTACCGACCGATCCGGATCGGGCGCTGCTATTGCCGAACGACGACTGCGAAACGCTCGTCGGCCGGGTCATCCGCTGCAACGGAGCTGAGGCGGCGGTGGTCGAGACCTGTCTGGCGATCCTGGGCGATCCGGAGGCTACGCCAGTGGACGACATCGCCCAGGCCATCGGCACGACCGAACGGGCGTGGGGCGGCGACCCGGACCCCGAGAACCGGGCCGCCCAGATCCTCTCGTTGGTCTGTCGCGATCGAGACTATGAGCCGCGCGTCCGCGCCGCGTTCGATCGCTACCGCGCCAAGCCAACCACGATCCCGCGCGTGTTCGACACGGGCATTCCCGTCGTACTGACCCTGCCGGCCAAGCACTGGGTGTGTT
Source organism: Sedimentisphaerales bacterium (assembly GCA_028277585.1). GTDB lineage: Bacteria > Planctomycetota > Phycisphaerae > Sedimentisphaerales > Anaerobacaceae > Anaerobaca. The sequence continues at coordinate 60,152 of JANQFY010000340.1, read as the reverse complement.
TCTATCTGGCCCGCGCCCTGGGCAACCTGGCCGATTCGCGATCCGCCGAGGCGCTTGTCACGGCCCTCCGCACGGAGCGGTCCGAAGCGGCGAGCGGCCGTCCAGACCCTCTGGGACCGGGCGTGCTGTTCCTGCACAACGACTTGACTCCCTGCTGGCGGGCGGCTGTGGCGTGGGCTTTGGGGCGAATCGGCGATCGCCGCGCGGCTGACGTGCTGCTGGATATCGTTGCGGACCTGGACAACGCGACCGATACCCGTCATGCCGCCGCTGTGGCGTTGGGCCGAATAGCCGATTCGGCCAGCGCCGGACGAATGCACGGACTTGCCGAAGGGTATCCGGAGATCTCCACACGTTACGCTCTGCTGGAGGCTCTGGAAGCCTGTCAGGCAAAATGAGGGATTGGCTAAGGGCCGGCGGACCCGCAGTCTTTCCGTAGGAGGCTCGGGTATTCAGGAGCGCCGATGATAACGCCGGACGAAAGAGCCCAGACGGAATCGAAGGGGACGGATTCGAAGTCGGCGGTGGGGATGATCGCTCTGGCAATTCTAGCCGCCGGTCTGGTCGCTGCCGCGGCGGTGGGGTGGTGGGTTTTGCGGGCGCCGTTGGTTGTCATGGGGCCCACCGGCCCGGGCGGTCTGGTGTTCGATGCCAACACGCCGGAAGGCCGTCTCTGCCGCGCGGCTTTCGACTGCGCTGACAGGCAGAAGGACCTCTATCTGTATATCGATGCCTACGTGCAGAAACACGGACGCGTTCCACCCGACCTGGATGCGCTGCAGGAATTCCACCCAATGACCGTCGCCATCTTTGGCTGCCCCTCGAATGGCCCCTACGATATCCACCTCGAGAACTTCGGCGACCCGAACGCCGTGGTCATTGGCGATCAGCCGGAAGCGCACGGCAATGCGCTGCGCCTGTGGATCAAAGGCATCCGCCCGCAGGTTCGGACCATGGGGGACGGTACCATTCACGTGTTCAACAAACCGAATTTCGTCACTATGCAAGCCAAACCCAAGTGACCTGGGATTTGCCGATTGGAGACTGGGATCACGTTTAGTGCTTAGCACCTGGGTGTGGTGACCTCAAGCTTCCTCAATCGACTGTTTGCTGTGCTTGCAGCGGAGCGTGGACCGGTTCGAACACGTCAACAGGGGCAATCGATCCGGTGCTGTCGAATCGCAGGGGGGAAATGCAGACCTCGCGGTTGTACCCATTGCCGTCAGGGATCTGGAAACGGTGGTACGCGATGAACCACTGATCCTCGCCCGGGACCTGCACTACGGAGTGATGACCGGCGGCCTTGACGATGCCCCGCTGTTTCAGGATGGGGTTGTTCGCGGCCGGCGTGAACGGTCCCGTGGGGGAGGGTCCCACCGCATAGTTCACACAGTAGCGGGGATCGCGGGTGTCGTAGGATGACCACATCAGATAGTACCGGCCCCGACGCTTGAGCACGAACGCGCCTTCATTGTATCCCTTGGGCGTGATCCGCTTGACCTGATCCGGATCGAACGAAATCATGTCGTCATTGAGCTTGACGACGTTGCAGTTGCCTTGCCCGAAGTACAGATAGGCCGATCCATCCTCGTCGACAAACACCATCGGATCGATGACCTGGCACTGATAGGCGCCTCTCGCAACCAGAGGTTTGCCGAGCGGGTCCTCGAACGGGCCCGTCGGAGAGTCGGACATCGCCACGCCGATCTGCTGGGCCGCCGAGTAGTAGAAGTAGTAGTTCCCGTTGTTGCGCGCGATGCAGGGCGCCCAGGCCCGCTCATCGGCCCAGGACAGATCCTTCTGGAAATCGAGAATCACCCCTTCGTTCTTCCAGTGCATCAGATCGGCCGACGAGAAACAGGAAAAGCTGGACGATCCCCAACCGGCGATACCGTCGGTCGTGGGGTAGATGTAGTAGGTCCCGTCGAAACACGCGATGTGCGGGTCCGCATGGGCGCCTGGCAATGACGGCGTGATGGCGGTTTCCCGAGCGTATCCAACGCACACTGTCAGGCAGGTCGCCAGAATCGTCAGCTTCGCATGTCTTCGCATCTGTCCAGCTCTCCTTCCAAGCGTGAGGGCAAGGGCGGTAACCTCAAAGCCCCGTTCCACTGTGCTTTGAGGCTGCCGCGCCCTCGCCATATCACACTACTGTTCGATCCCAACCCGGATCACCTGTACCGACATCGCCGGCAAGCTATACTCAAACTGCTTCGCAACATTGAGTGTTCGGGTCACAGGGACGACGCGATTCGGTTCACCGATCGAGTTCTTCGTCTGCTTGTCGCCGGTCAGCACCGTTACGCGAGCGGACGGCGCCACGCCGGAGACGCCATCGAGTGTGATCGCGGCCTCGACATCTTGTTCAGCAGGATTGACCAGTTTGAGAATCACTTCATCCTTGCTCTTGTCCCACGTCGCCGAGACGCTGATCCCGATTTCCTCTTCATGATAGTCGAACACCAATTCGTCGTCCAGATAGCAGCGGATGCGCTGGTCGGGATGCAATTCGACTTTAAGGTCGTACCAGGTATTGGACTGAATGCGGCCTGGCTTGGAAACCAGCGCGCCCTTGCCGCCGTTCTTGACTCTCTCGATGCCGTGTTGCGTGTTGTCCCAGCCGCCCACGTTCCACCAGTAGTAGTTGTCAGCGTTCTGATAGCCAAAGACCACGAGGAAGCCTTCGTCACCGCCGGTCTTCTTGGCACGCACCTGGTAGGTGACCACGTCATCCTCAAACGAGGTTGGCGAAACGCTCAGAGCCGGGGTCTGTGTGACATCCAATTGCTGATAGAGACCATCTTTCCGGCGGAAGTCTCCTCCCAGGGCGTTCCAACGCTTCGTCGCCAACGAGGATCCGTTCACTGCGGCTTGCTCCAGGGCGATCGTGGTGTTCCAGGTCCCGATGCCAACGGCGCCCTGAATGGTGGGGCCTTGCCTCCTGGCGGTCTTCTCAACGACGCTGTTCTTCAGGTACACGTCCCCTCGGTTGCAGCTAAACAGTTGCTGCACGTAGTAGTTGGGCGTCTTCACTACGGATCGCTTGTCGAACCAGATCAGGTTGGCGGCCCGCCACTGCGTGTGATGGACATGGGCGAACAGCGGGGCGTAGCAGGTCATATCCACGATGTCGGCGTTGCGTTCGATACCCGTCAGATAGGCCGCCTCGGCGATGGCGTTGTACAGGGCATTGCCGCGGGAGGCGTATTCGCCCACGAAGATCTTGGGCGCGCTGCGGTCGAAGTCGTCGAAGCGATGCTGGTTCTGAAGATACCATTGCGGGCTGTTGTAGTAATGCTCATCCGAACTGTAGACGTCCAGTTCCTCCATGAGATCGTACAGGGGAATGCTTTCGCCCAGCCCTGAGGTGCCGATGATCTTGATGTCGGGATAGGCCTTTCGTATCGCCTTGACGAAAAAGGGAAAGCGCTCGCGGCACTCCGGCGTGTCGTGCTCCTCATTGCCCAGACAGATGTACTCCAGATCGAACGGTTTCGGGTGGCCCATCTCGGCGCGGAGCGCGCCCCATTCGCTGGTGACCGGTCCGTTGGCGAACTCGATCAGGTCCAGCGCGTCGTCAATCCACTCCTGAAGCTCATCGAGCGGGACCGCCTGGAACGGGCGGTTGAAACCACAGGAGACACCCACCGGCAGTACGGGCAGCGCGGTCGCGCCGATGTCCTCGCACAGCAGGAAGTACTCGTAGTAGCCCAGCCCATAGGTCTGGTGGTAGCCCCAGCGGTTCCAATTGGGGCGGCGTTGGGCGATGTCGCCCACGGAGTCTTTCCAGCGATAGGCGTTCTGCAGGCTGCAGCCGTGAGCGACGCATCCGCCGGGGAACCGGAAGAAGCTGGGGTTCAGGTCCGCCAGCGCCTGAGCCAGGTCGGGACGCAGGCCGTTCTTGCGTCCCTTGAAGGTCTTGCGCGGGAACAGGGAGATCACGTCCAGGTAGAGCTTGCCCTTGCCCGTCGTGGTGATGGTCAGGCGAGCCTCGTCGTCGCTCTGGGTCGCCTTGATGACGCCCTCATGGCGTTGCCAGTCATTCTCCAAGGACTCGATCGTGAAGGAACCGTAGACCTTCCCGTCCTTGCTCTCCAGCGCCACGACCAGCGGCGCGTCCTTCGGGCCGCTCAGACGAGTCGCGTACAAGGAGACATCGTAGGATTCTCCCTTGTCCACCCGAATCCCGTCGTACCCGGTGTTCTGGATCCCCACGCCGGCGCCCGGCTCGTTCACATGGAGCGCTACATAGTGCGGATTGTTGCGATTCAGAGGGACAACGCGTTCGATCCTGACGTCACATTTCCCGCCTCCCCGTTCCACCTTCCGCCAGGCGTAGAACGCGTGGTGCCCACCGCTGGTCTTGTCGCTCAACGGTTCTCTTCCGTCCAGGGCGAAGTACTCGAACGAGCGGTTCTGCACCAGTTCCGCGTACAGCCCGCCGTCGGCCGCGTAGTTGATGTCCTCGTAGAACAGGCCGTAGAGTCGGGGGCTCAGTGCGACGGTGGGTTGATCCACGTGCACGCGAATCTCCGCCTGGCGAGCGGCCCAGAGAGAGGAACTTATCAGAAGCAGCAACATCAGGATCAGGTTCTGTCGGTTGCGACACAATTTCATGTACGGACTCCTTGCAGTTGTTAAAGGTTGCTCTCAAGAATGCGCCGCGCCGGCGGCGCCGCGATTAACATTTCTAACGCAGTGCATCCCAATCTTCCAGCCTGCGAAGGGTCTCCAGACGCAGGGCGCCGGGCCAGGCGACAAGCCAGTCATTGACCGTCCCGGGCCGGCCGCTCCATGCAGCGTGCAGATACCCTTCGTTTTGCGAGCCGGCCGGACGTGTCCTGCCGTGGATCTCCAACGAGCCGTCGGAGACGAGTTGAATAGCGTTGTACCAGATCGCGATGGCTTTCTGTTTCCAGATCGGGTCTCCCGTCCTCTCGGCGAGGTCCAGCCAGTCGGCGACCCACATCAGGGCATAGGGATCGAGATGATGGTGTTGTGTTGAGACGCTGGTGCCGCCGAAAGTGTCGAACCCGTAGCGTGCGAAGTCGCTGGCTTCCGGATAGCGGGCGGAATAATGCCAGAGCCAGGTCGAGAGATACCACGAAACGTGCTCGGCGGCTTTCAGGTACTCCGCTTGCCCCGTTACCTCATGCAGCTCAAGGGCCGCGCGGAGCAGAGGAATCGCGGATTCCTTGTCGATACACCAGGTGTCCAGCGCGCCGCCGCTGGTGCAGCCCAGACGCTCGAACTCCTCGTAGTAGAACGCGAACGCACGACGGGCGGAGTCCAGGAATCGCTCACCCGGCAAGGCGCGATGAGCCTCCAGCATCGGGGCGATCAGGAACGCGCCGACGGTGCCGTCCCGGTAGGGGCAGGCGCCGTCCGGAGACCAGGCCTTTCCATAGCGGCCGCTGGGCTCCTGATTGCTCGCCATGAAGCGGCAGATCCCCAGGGCCAATGCGCGGTACTGAGGTCGCTGCTCGCCGCACTTCTTGGCCAGTTCGAAGGCCTCGAAGTAGTTCAGGGCGGCGGTGCCCAGATTGCAGGCGTCGAGCAGCTCGCCGCTGGTGCGCTCTGTCAGAACGCTGTCGAAATGCGTGCGGAACAATCCGTTTGGCAAGACGCAGTGGGCGGCCCAGCAGTCCAGGCACGCCAGCCCTTTCTGCAGAGACTCGTCATTCCTGGTCTCTAGATAATCGAGCAGTAGGGAGTTGGCGAGGGACGCGTTCTGCCCGCACCAGCCGATCTCGTACTTCCAGCCGTCGCGTTGGGCCCACCCGTCGTCGTGCGGCAGCAAGCCGATGCTGAACCCCCGGAACATCGATTCCTCGGCCCACAGACTGCTCCTGGCGTATTGCACGCCCAGGTTCCACAGCTCCTCCGGCTGGGCCGCCATTTCCTTGCCGCGCCCGTGCTGTTCCCATCCTTGCTTCCATGCTTCAGCGAGGAACGTCTCGATGGCGCGGTGGCCAGCCTGCACCCGGTCCACGACCAGGATGCCGGTGAGAGTCAGGCTCTCCCCGGGCTTCAGTTTCAGTTCGCCTCGCGTCCCCGGAGCGTATCGATCGCGCCCGCTGTAGAGAAGAGGTTGCTCCTCCTGCGGCCAGATCAGGCGATGGGTGGTCCGATCGCCATCGGGCATCAGCGAACAGGACAAGACCGGCAGGTCCTCCGTCGTCTGGGCCCACAGAGCGACCGCCCAGCGGCTGCCTTCCGAGTAGGTCGCGCCCGGGATGGGCGTGCGATAGCTGGAGAAGGACCACCACTGGCCGTCGTGTTTGAACCCCTTGGGCTCCTTCCCGCGACCCCAAGTATTGCCGTTGTAGGTCACCGCCGGGATCATCAGAAACGTCGCGCTATCGGCATGGACGAAATCGAGAGTCAGTCGCAACGACTCGAGTGTCGCCTGGCCGGCATTGCGGACGACGCGCCGCAGCCGGAAGACGCCGGTCCTGATCGTGTCAACGGAGTCCTCCGTAGTCAGAGCCGCGCTGGTCTCTGGGAGCCACCGGCCGATTTCTTTCTCGTTCGCCGAGAGCACCCAGCCATTGTCCTGGCATTGCCATTGATACGTCTGCCCCCAAACCTGAGAGGAAACGAGAACCACCAAGACCCACCCCAGACCATGACATCTCATCGTGTTCATTCTCCCGCGTGTCACCTTCAATTGTGTCAATGTCGTTCACGTGGACTGCAAGTGGTTCGTCCTACGGCAGGTATTCATGGTTCAGCAGCCGCTTGGCTTCGGCCGGCGTGATTCGGATCACCGTTCCGTGCCGATACCCGCCGGGCGGTGTGATTTGGGAACGGATGTTCGTCCAATGCTGCATGTCCTTGCTCTCGAAGGCGCCGAAATCGCCGGGCGGCGCGTAATAAAGTCGCGCGGTGTCGCCGACCCTGATGGCGCAGGGGCCTTCCGCCCACCCTTCATCGGCTGGCGTGATCATGTCGGGATCCAGCACGTACGGGCCCTCCGGCGCGGGCGCCTTCGCCATCATGATGCCCCGCTTGGGCTTGGCCGCCCGGTCGGCCTTGAAGAAGACGTAGTACTGGTTGTCCGACCCGCGATAGAGATGCGAGTCAATGGCCAGGCAATTGGGATTGAACAGCAGCTTGGACGGCGCGAAGGTCTTGAAGTCCTTGGTCACGGTGTAGTAGATGCGTCCGTTCGCGCGCCCGTCGAACAGGTGGAGCGTTTCCGGGAACCTGCCGGTGACGGTAGACGACCAGTGAATCAGCCACTGGGCTTTCTCTTCATCCCAGAATAGTTCGGGGGCCCACACCATCTCCGTCTTGGGCTCATTCTGCATGACGGGAACGATCCGCTGTTCGCTCCAGTGGATGAGATCCTTCGAGCTGGCGTAGCCGAATCCCTTGTGGTTCGCGCATCCCCAGGCGATGGTCCACACCAGATGGTATGTGCCGTGCTGGTCCCGGGCGAGAGAGGGATCGCGGAACACTTCACCTATCGTCGGCTTGAGCACGGACTTGTCACCATTGACGGCCTGCCAGGTCAAGCCGTCCGGACTCACCGCCAGCAGGAGCCCGGCCTTTTCGTCGACGTGGGAGGTCATCAGAAACCAGTCGGTATCCCCCGTCTTGTTCTTCTGCTCGCCCTGACCCAAAGCGGCCGGTGACACAAGAAGGCCCATCAACAGGGTCATGACAACGGTTGCCATCAGCAGTTTGATGGGCGCCATCGCGCGACGCGCATCCCCTCTGCCCTGCTGGATTCTTGCCTCGTTCTTGAGCCGTTGCATACGCATGTGCGGATCTCCTCAGGTATCTCCACGATCTTTGCTGTGAGGCCTTGCTTCGGCAACAACTGTCCAGCGGTTCCTACTGCGCCCGACAGTGACATCGTTATCCCCACCCACCAACCCATTCAGTATGCCGTGTCTGGGGTGCCTTTACCAGGTGGTTTTGCGTCTACCTTTAACCATTTTGCGTTAAGGCCTCCCCCGGTCATGGCTTCCACCCCGGCGTCACTCAGGGTTCATGACCGTCGGCGAAAGAACACCCATCAACCGGGCGGTGGGGCCCGTAAGGCAATCGAGGAGTGGGTCAGATGCTGCAACGAACAACGAATCCACGCATCGCCCGTCTTCCGGACACCGAGTGCCGCGGCCGTATCAATTGCCCACGCAGGGCTTTTCCTCGAGGCAGGAGCGGTCTATTCCAGTGTCCGCAGGCCGATGATGTTGCCTTCCGAATCGGACACGATGCAGACGTAGGTCTTGCCGTCGAACGTGAATTTCGGGGAGTGAATCTTGCAGTCCTTTTCCTTGATGCGCTGGATCGCCGCGTCGATATCCGGGGTCGAGAAGTAGACGGAGACGCCGCCTTCGGTCATCGGTTTGTTGTACTCGCTCTTCATGAGGATGCCGGAAACGCCGGGGGCGCCGCGGAACGAGGGGAAGCGGGCGATCTCTATGGGGCCGAGCGCCATCCGGGTCAGATTCACCCCCAGGATGCCCTCATAGAAGTCAATGGCCCGCGTCATGTCCAGCACCGGTATGAGGAACCAGCTGACCGGATTGAAAGCGGCTGACTCTTCTGCGGCGCTCGCCGTCTCCTCGCTGTCGCGATCGTAGACCACCTCGCCGGTCTGAAGCACCAGTTGAATGTTGCTCATGGCTTTGATGTCGGCCAGGGGATCGCCATCGACCAGGATCAGGTCCGCCACCTTGCCGGCCTCGATGGTCCCGATGGTGTCCAGGAGTCCCAGGTGTTCGGCGGCGTCTTTGGTGGCGGCTCGGATGGCGTCACCCGGACTCAGTCCGGCTTCGACCATGTACTCCAATTCCTGGATCTCGCTTGTTCCTGCCTTGAGCGGCGCCATCGTGTCGGTGCCGAACACGATCCGCACGCCCGAGTCGGAGAGCCGCTTCAGATTCCGTTTGGCATTCTCGAAACTGGAACTCGACTGCCAATCCTGCTTCATGATCCACAGCGTCGGGGTGTAGACCACGCCCGCCGCCTTGAGTCGATCGGCAAGATGGTCAGTCTCCAGGAGTTCGTGCACCACGCCATGCTCGATGCCGTCGGCGCCCGCGTCGGCCGCGTCGAGCGCGTCGGCTTCCGTGACGGTGTGGACGAGGGCCTTCAGGCCGTGGGTGTGAGCCTCGTCGACCACGGCGCGCAGGACATCACTGGATAGCCTGACGTAGGGTTCCTTGTCACCTGAATCGAGCACGGCTTTGATTGCGTCGACACCGCGCGCCGCCAGTTCGGCGACCTTCTGCCGGGCTTTGTTCGGGTCGGTGACCTCGATCGCAGCCGTGGAGCGGAAATAGGGATCCTGTTTGCCCAGGGTGACGGCGGGATGGCCTCCGGGCGCGGTGAACGAAGGGCCCACCGCGACGATCCGCGGCCCCTGGAGTTGGCCCCTGTTGACTCGCTCCCTGAGCTCCAGTACCAAGTCCAGAGGATCGGTCATGGACCGAACGGTTGTCACGCCGTGTTGATGAAACTGCTTGAGATACTCGGGGGCCGCGTGTTCTATCTGGTCGCGGAATTCCCTTTCCCCGGTCGCGGTAACGCCGAAGAAATGGAGATGGGTATCGATAATCCCCGGCATCAAGGTCTTGCCCGCGCCATTGATTGTCCGGGTCGCCTCGACGGTTATGGGTTGTTGGTGAATCGTCTTGATCCGTTCACCTTCTACCAGGACCGTCGCTTTCTTCAGGACAGTCCCGTCGCCGACGATGATACGGGCATTCTCGACGACGAGTTTCCGGTCACCGGCTCTGAGGGGTTTCACGGAGAACAGAAGAGCGATGGCAAGGACGAGAGCCAGCCAGACCCCATATCGATACGTGCTCCTGACGCGAGGGCCTCTATGGGGGTGTTCGCGGCTTGTGCCTGATACCGAACCACCAGCGCCGCTGCTCCGACCGTGGACATCCTTCTTGTTCATGGCGTTCTCCCTGCAAGCGAACGATACTCAACGGGCAAACCACCGCGGCCGCGACCCAACGCCCCTCACACCCTGGGCGCAGAACCAGGCCACAGCGCCTCTATAGATAACAACGCGCTTGTCATCTCCATCTTGCGCGGAAACGCGAGAAACTGCGGGAAATCAGAGCTCTATGGCCCATTATGTAGTCCCATAATGGGGCGTGTTGGGCTCGATATGGCCTATCTTATACCGTTCTTCTAACCCTAAGGGCGTAATGTGACGAGATAGAATCCTGTGATGCGGCGGGGCCCCGTGAATGGGGTATCAAATGGATTGACTGGGAGAAGGAAAATGAAATCACAGTTATTGGCTGTTCTTATCGTTCTGACGTTCGCGACCGGCAATGTCCATGGCGTTGTCATGCCGGAAGCCGAGGCGGCCGAACGCCCGATCGATGTGTTCTTCCTGTCCAGTTGGACGATTGGTCCCCAGATCTCCTGGTTCGAATACGAGGAACCCGGCGTCATGGAAGAGGATGGCGTCTTCTACGGCGTGACGGTTTCGGCGACGCGCTTCCTGCGGGCCTCGGAATCGAGGGACACGCTGTGGAGATTCGAAGGGGGCATCGCGGCCGGGCAGGTGGACTATGACGGCGCGCTAATGAATGGCACGCCCTACAAGGTTGACGGCAACGACGATGTCCTTGCCAACGCGCGTCTGCTTTGGGGATGCGTCTGGCACGATGAGACGCATTCGAACCACGTGTTTGCAGGCCTGGGCTATCGGTATCTCGGTGACGATTCCTCGCACGACCCGGCCGGCTACAAACGTCACTCCAACTACTTCTATCTGCCGATCGGTTACGAGCGCGGCTGCAAGCTGAGCGAAGGTTGGTACCTTGGCCTGGGGGCTGAGTTCGACTTGCTGCTCTACGGTCTGCAGCGCAGCGAACTGTTCGGGGGCGGCTACGAGCCGATCCGGAACGATCAGGATTTCGGTTCCGGCTACGGCCTGCGGGGTACGCTGGAGATTCGACACCAGGGCAAGACCCTGGACATGTCCCTGGCCCCGTTCATCCAATACTGGTGGGTGGACGACTCCGACCTCGATCACGGATTCTACGAGCCGGAAAACAACAGCACCCAGATCGGCCTGGACGTGGTCTTCTACTTCTAGTCGCCGCTGAGAAGCCCTCAACGCCCGAACGCGTTCTGGGCGAGAGTCCACTCAAGCAAACAGCCTGTGCCCCGAATTGTCCCGGAAGTCCCGTGACACGGCGGAGTAACCGGCATGCTCTCTTTCCGGCTTCTGTGTCATTTGCCCTCCTCCTCCAACAACTCCTCCAGCGACTCCTCCGTCAGGCTCATGGGCCGAGTCACCTGAACGACGGTCCCGCTGCGGTCCACGACCACGGTGTGCGGTATGCCCCCGACCTGATAGGACTCGAACATCGCCTTGTCCTTGTCAAGGGCTATCCATCCTCTCAGAAGATACCGCTTCAGGAAATCCGCGACGATCGGCTCCTGGTCACGGGTAATCGAAATGAACTGCACGGGGCGGTCTTTGAATCGCTCAACCAGGGCGTTGATATGCGGAAAAGCTCGGACGCATGGACCGCACGATGTGGCCCAGAATTCAAGCACGACCACATTGCCTTCCAGTCGCTCCCATGTGATCTCTATGTTGGCTGGACCCTGGAGCAGCCCTGCGAATGCCAGTTCCGGCGCCGGCCTGCCGATCATGGACCTCGCTGGGTTCAGATTCGCGTCATTGGGCTTTTGTCGACGGCGTCCCGGACCCGTCACCTGGCATTCTGGAAGGGCCTCTCTAATCGTTTGCACGGCCGCAGCGCTGACCTCGGTATTGCGAAGTCTCAGTTCTCGCAGAGAACGGAGTCCCTTCAGGTGTGACAGGCCCGTACCGGTAATGCGCGTGCCTTGAAGACTCAGGCTCTGGAGGCGGGGCAGGTCGCGCAGAAGCTTCAATTCCTCGTCGCCCATCGCGCTCCCACTGAGATTCAAGTTGGTTACCGGCAGGCCTTCCATCCGGGCCAGGCCGGTGCGCGTTATCATTTTGAGGGTTAACGTCGCATCCTCCAGCGACGCCATTCCTCTTAGGTGTATCAGGCCCTCTCCCGTCATCAAGGTGGAGTGAATCACCAGGGACTTCAACTGCTTCATATCCTGAAGGTGCCTCAGTCCGCTATCGGTGATCCGCGTGTGCATGATGTTCAGACTCTCGAGCGATTGAAGTTGTTTCAGATGGGCTAGACCTTCATCGCTGGCCTTCGGGGGCAACACCAGGTCACGCAGCTGAGGCAATCCCGTCAGGCGTGCCAGGCCGATATCGGTGACCTCGGTATACTGCAAGGACAGCTCCTTGAGCGATGGGATTTGGGAGATCCAGGCGGCCCCTTCGTCGTTCACCGGTGTCTGATAGAAATCCAGTGTCCGGAGGCACTGGGCCCCCGTTAAGTGTCTGAACCCGGCACCGCTCACGCGACGATTCTCCCACGAGCGTATCGTCTCAAGTCCGGCAAGCCCCGCCAGATGAGCCAGGCCTTCATCATCAATCTCGGTCCTTGCCAGCCACAACTCGGTCAGCGACTTCAGCGGTCTCAAATGGCCCAGGCCGGCGCTGCTCACCGGGCCCATCAATCCCAATCGCTGCAGACCTGTCAGTCCCGCCAGGCGCCCCAGATCAGCGTCACTCAGGTCTTGCGAGTACACGCCGATTTCCTGAAGATCGTTCGGTTCCAACTGCGCCAGACAGGGGAAATGGGGATATGTGTCGTCGCTAATATTGAGCTGCGTCTCCTTGCGTGGTGGAATCTCGACGATTCCTTGAGCCTCACCCAATTTCGTCCAGCCTGCCGAGCCCTCGGCGCCGGCATTCCGGATGAAGAGTTCGCCCAGGGAATGATCTGCAGGGAAAGCGATGACTCGCCCCTCGCGCGGGGCTTCCGATCTTTGCACTCTTGTCGCGTCGGCCGGGCCTGCGCCGCGGGCACACGTCGTCGCGAACAACGTACTCGCTGTCAGGAGGAACAATACACATCCCGGGCGCCGTTCACTATCTGATAACCTCGCCATGATAGCCTCCCTCACTGATTTACCAGCAGACTTTCGTTCGGATTTGCACGTCTCGTTCCTTCCAATGCACGTACAAACGACTGCCGCTTACATATTTGTCCCTACTACATCATAGGCGGCGTGTCAATGGTGACTGGATTTCTTGTGTGGCCGGGGTCCAAGTGTGTCATGTGATCGGCAGAGGGCAAGACTGTTGCCGAGGCACTGCAGGCAGAGTAGAATCGCTGGCCAATAACCGGACGGAGTACGAACCTTGCAACCCGCGTGTGTGCGGCTTCGGGGGCGGCTCACAGGACGCGGTGCGCGTCGCAGGGGACGATCAGCAATGCTGCTGAATTTCGATTATGACGGGGTCATCGTGGACTCCTTCGACCAATTCCTTAGCCTTATCACACGAGCGCAGCAGAGTCTGGGGCAAGGTCGACCACCAACTGCCAAGGACTTTCGAGAGATGGAGAGCCTGACGTTCCCGGGTCTGGGTGAGCGACTGGGCCTTTCAGAGAATCAACTCGCCCATCTCGAGCGTGAGGTATTCGCGCTGCAAAAGGAGCAGTGGGAGGTGGAGGTCTTCCCGAGAATCGTACCCGTCTTCAAAGAGCTTGCTCGTTCTCACACTCTCGTGGTGATCACCCAGAACCAAAGCGACGTCGTTACCGCCACGCTTGAAGACCTTGACCTGGGCTCGGCGGTTTCGCGCGTGCTGGGGGGCGAACTGGGATCTTCGAAAGCCGAGCGGATCGGCCAGGCTTGTCGCGAGTTTTCCTTCGCGGCTCAGGACACGTTCATGGTGGGCGACGCCATCAGTGACATTCGACAGGGCAAGACAGCCGGTGTTAAGACCGTCGCCGTGACGTGGGGGTATCAGGATCGCCGACTTCTGGCGAGAGAAGAGCCGGACCTCGTTCTCGATCGCCCCGACGAGTTGCTGACAATCCATGCGTAGGGCGGGGCGTTGACCTTCGGCGATCAACCCGCGCGGCGCCCGGTTGGATGGAGGACTATGGATCAGACTCAAGAGGATCGACCTGCTATGCTGAGTACCACGCCTGCCGAAGAGATACATTCCCGCTGGCAAGGACACAGACAGCTTCTTCAGGAACACGTCCCGCAAGCCGGGGGGGCATTCATCTTCTCTCGACTGAACATCTTCTATTACACTGGCACACTCGCCAATGGTGTCCTCTGGCTCCCCATGGACGGTGAGCCCATCCTGTTCTGCCGGCGGGGGGCCGAGCGGGCGGAGATTGAGACGCCATTAGAGCACATCGTACCGTTCCGCTCGTATGGAGACATCGCGAGCACGCTCGGCGATTTCGGTGTTCCTTTGTCGGGCCAGATCGCGGCCGAGATGAATGGTCTGCCCTGGGGGCTTTCGCAGAGTCTCATCAAGTACTTGCCCACCCTTGAGTTCGTGCCTTGCGACAAGCTGATCGCCATGACGCGCGCCAGGAAGTCTGAGTGGGAACTGCGAATCCTGCGCGAGGCGGGGAGGAGGCACAACAGATGCTTGACTCAGTTGCTACCGCCTCTCCTCCACGAGGGGATCAGCGAACTGCAAATCGCGCATCGAGTCTCCGACCTGTTCTTCGCCGAGGGGCACCACGGGATATTGAGGATGGGGACATTCGGGGAGGAGATCTTCTTCGGTCACATCGCGATAGGCGAGAGCGGCAACTATCCGAGCGGCTTCAACGGCCCCAACGGTTGCCGAGGCGCTCATCCGGCCGTGCCCTACATGGGTTCCGAGCAGGTCCAATGGAAGCCCGGTGCTCCGATGTTCGTCGACAATGGTTTTTCCATCGCAGGCTACCAGACCGACAAGACGCAAACCTATTGGCTGGGTCGAAGAAAGAGCATTCCGGAATCTCTGCGCCGCGCCTACGATTTCTGCGTTGAAATCCAGAGCAGGGTCGCCGAGCAATTGCGCCCCGGCGCCGTACCCAGCGAATTGTGGAGCCAATCCGCAGAGCTTGTTGCCAAATCGCCCTGGAATGATGGGTTCATGGGGCTGGGCGCGAACAAGGTGAGTTTTCTCGGTCACGGGATCGGACTGGCCATCGACGAGTACCCCGTCATTGCCGAGGGCTTCGACCTGCCGCTGGAAGAGGGGATGACACTCGCCATCGAACCGAAGATCGGAATCCCCGGTGTCGGCATGGTCGGAACCGAGAACACGTTCGAGGTCACCCCACGCGGCGGCAAAGCACTGACGGGCGACACCTACGACATCATCACCGTATAGAAGCACGCGCGTTCCTGAGTGGCGCCCGGAATCGTTCAGCAGGTGAAGCGGGACAGCCAGGGGTCGGCCAGTTGGAAGAGGACGATCATGACAATCGCCGGCGTGAAGTTGGCGGTCTTGATCTTCTTGAGCTTGAGCAGATTGATCCCGATCATAATGATCAGCATGCCGCCCACGGCCGAGACGGCGTCGATCATGACCTGGTCGGCGTAGGGGCCGACCACGCGGGACATGAGTGTCAAGGTGCCCTGAATGAACAGGATCGAGACGGCCGAGAACGCCACGCCCCAACCCATCACGGCCGCGAGCAGCACGGAGATCGAGCCATCCATTACGGATTTCAAGAGCAGGAGTTGGTAGTCCTTCTCGATGCCCGCCTTGAACGAGCCGACGATGGTCATGGCGCCCACACAGAACAGAACGGTTGCGTCCAGGAATCCCATCGCGAATTGGCCCTGGCCCATCGAGCGGGGCAGCCGGTCCTTCAGCCACTGGCCGAAGCTCAGGATTCTCTCTTCGACCCGCACCCAGGTCCCCAGCAGGCCGCCCAGGACGAGAGCGAACACCATGTACAGCGCGTTGCAGGGCTCTTGAGCCATGGAAATGCCCAGGAGAAATGTGAAGATCCCCAGGGCGGTGAAAACGGTCTGCTCATACTCGTCGTGGATTCTCCCCCTGAGAGCCAGCCCGAGTGACGAGCCGATCAGGACCGCAATCGCATTAACAATCGTGGCAATCATCCGGGCATCATATACGGTGTTTGCGAGAATGGACAGCGATATCAAGCGTCAATCGATAACTTGAGTCCACGACTGGAGGCCTTGTCACGACTCCCATGATCTCGCCGCCCCTGTCTCGGATGGACGTGGTGACTTCGGGGCGGACATGCCTCAGTCTCGCAGGTGTCCCCAGCTGCAAGTATCGGATTGAGGTTCCACTTCTGACCTATTTATGGTACACTAATGTGTTGAATGTCCCTTTGGACATCCAACATGTCACGTCCGGGCGCAAAGCGCCTGGCTTACGGGCACCACGGTGACTCTCTTGAGGAGGAGAGAAATGGCAAAGACGCTTTTTTTGACGTCTGCAACGTTGCTTCTGGTCTTGGGCATGCCGGGTATGATCCGCGCCGATTTCATCGACACGACGGCCAACACCGGCTACCAGCAACTGGGAGGAAACGGAAGCGAGGGGGCCATGGGCCCGGGAGGCCAAGGCGGTCGCGGTGGTGACTATTCCAGGCACACAGGAGATCAGGGCCACAAAGGCGGCAAAGGTGGCACAGGCGGTACAGGTGGCGCTGCCACCTGGAATCTTGGCAGTGTCTTCGTCAACAACGGCGCTGTGCAGATCGGTGGAAGCCAGGGCCCCGAGGGAGCAACAGGGGCTACCGGTTATTCCGGCTATAAGGGTGGCGACGGCGGCTACGCCTACCTGCCGGGATTGCCCGGCGCGGGGCCGGTCCTGACCAACGTCATAGACCCCAAGACAGGCGTCTCGACCTTCTGGGTCGCCACCGGAGGGGTGGGTGGCGTTGTCGGATTTCCCCCCATCGATGGCTCCAACCCTCGTGCCGGCACAGGGGGAAGCGGTGTTGACGGCAGTGGCGCCGGCGGTGGTGGCGGCGCCGGCTTCGCTGAATACCTGCTCTACGATCTTGACGAGGGCGGGGGCGGCTTGGGTGGAGCCGGGGCGCAGGGAGCTGGCGGCAGTGGGGCGGCCGGCACGACGGGGGCGACCAAGAGCCATACGACGTTGCTCGATTTTGTGAATTCCTCCGCCGGTGTGATCCAAGTGGGTGGCAGCGGCGGCCGAGGCGGCCCGGGTGGTCAGGGCGGCCAGGGCGGTGGCGGCCGCGGCGGAACCGGCAGTTTGGGTATAGCCGCATTAGGAGAAACAGGATTCGCCGGCGGGGCCGGCGGTGACGGCGGTGACGGGGGCGCCGGCGGTGACGGCGGACAAGGCAACGTGCTGCTTTGGAACGGCGCCGAGTTCATCAATCACAGCCGGGTGGTCATCTTCGAAGGAAGCCGGTTGCAGAGCATCCCCGGCGCGACGCTGGTCAACAACTACGTACTCCACAACGAGGGCAGCCTCATCAATGGCGGTGACGTGACCAACTCCGGACTCCTGTCCAACGACGGCACATTGACCAATACCGGCGTGTTGAACAACCTCAACGAGATCGCGGGAACGGGCACGTATCGCCAAACTGCCGGGCGGACCTTCCTTCGCGGATCCATCTCCCAGGGCATGGTCGATATCCAGGGCGGCGTATTGACCGGCAGTGGCGCCATCACCGGCCCAACGACCCTGGGCGCCGGAGCGACGCTGATGCCGGGCGATTCCCCGGGCCATTTGGATATCGTCGGTGATCTGCTGCTGGACGCTGACAGTATGACCGAGATCGAACTGGGCGGCCTGATCCCCGGAACGGAGTACGACTACGTCAATGTCTCCGGGACCGCCACCTTAGGGGGCGAACTGAGTGTCTCGTTTTGGGATTGGACCGACAACGGCATCGACGATCCCTTCGCTCCGCAGGCCGGGGATGTATTCGATGTGTTCTTCGCCGAGACCTTGCTGGGCGGTTTCGATCAAGTGACACTAGGAGCGTTGGGCAGCGGCCTGCACTGGGAGTACGACTACCTTTACGATCAAATCGGCGCCACAGATGTCCTGCGCCTCTCTGTCGTGGCGAGCGAACCGATCCCGGTTCCCGCTCCGACGCCGGGAAGCGTAGTCCTCGTGGTCACGGGCCTGGTCGGTCTCGCCACTCACCGACGCCGGCCACTGGCCGAGTCAAAGAACGACGGTTCCGCTTCTTGATCGAAGCCGCGGCAACTGAGGGTCTGCGGTCGCTCGTTCGGCGGTGGTGATGTCGGGGTTTTGGGGCACGCCCAGTTCGCTCAGTTCCATCGCTTCGTGGCGTTTCTCGTCCCATGCCAACTGAACGGGATTGCGACCGCAATCCTCTAGTTTCTCCGGATAGCCGCCAAAACCCACGAGGGCTTGAAACGAAGGCGATCTCCGCTAGCCCCTACCGCTTACCTCTTCCGGCGTGTCGGTCCGAGGTGTGGCGGGCTGCCGACGAAGACGCCGTTGCCGCCGGTGCTGAGATAGAGCTGGCTAGGATCGTGTGTGTCCACGGTGATGCTACTGATGTGCAGGCATGTCGGCTGCTCCGGCGTGTACCACGTTTGCCCGCCATTGTATGTCACGCGGATCCCGTCACCTCTTGACTCGTCGTGAAAGGGATGGTCGGTGAGCCCCGCGTATACGATGTTGGCCGAGCTCGGGTCCACAGCCAATCCCATAACGAAGTCGTCCGGAAGGATGTGGTCCCAGGTGACCCCGCGGTCGTCACTGCGATAGACGCCTCCGTGGTAGGTCCGCCCGCCCACGTAGCGGTCGCGGGCCGCCAGATAGAAACGCCGGGGATCGCTCGGGGCCAGCAGGAACCGCTGAACGTCCGCTACCGGCAGGTCGTGACTGATCCGTTGCCAGGCGCGTCCCGCGTCGATTGTGCGGAATACGGCGCCCGGATTCGTCCCGTCGTCGCCCAGCGCGCACCACCACCGGCCCGGCTCTGTTGGATCCACCACCAGACCGCGCACGTCCCCATGGGGCAGACCGCCGCCGCGCGGCTGCCAGGTCCGTCCGCTGTCTTCGCTGAGATAGACGCCCAGATTGTCCGCCACCGCGATCAGGTGGCCGGCGGCGTCCACGCGTAACACGCGGTGGGGCACATCGGGCAGGCCCCCGGCGGTCGTGCCCACCGTGGTCCAGGTGCTGCCGCCGTTGTAGGACTCGGCCACGATGGCGCGCGAGCCGCCCCCGAAGCTTGCCCAGCAATGCGCGTCGTTGGCCGGGTCGAAGACGAGCGCGTAGCAGTTGCCCTGCATCGCCGAGGGAGTCACGCCCTGGACGCCTCGGCGGAACGACTGTCCTCCATCCTCCGAGATCAGCAGACCGATGTCCAGGTAGCAGAAATACAGTCGTTGCGGATCGGCCGGGTGAACGACGACGTCGACGGCACAGGTTACCTCCAGCCCGGTTCCCTGAAACCGCCCGTCGGGGAGCATGTGTGTGTAGACTTGGCGCCAGTGCTCGCCGCCGTCGGTGGTCTTGTAGACCTTCCCCGAAGTCCCGAAGTACAGTGTCTCGGGATTGAAGGGTGACATGCTCAGGCATTGAACGTCCGGCCCCCAGAAGGTGATCCATCCGTCCTCGGTGTTGCCCCCCATCCCGCGATGCATGGTGCCGGCCCAGGTCCGACCGCCGTTGGTGGTCTTGTAGATATCCGCATTCCCCCAGGAGCAACCGCCGACGTAGACCACATCGGGGTTGTCGGGATGCACGGCGAGGCGATCGTAATTGGCGGTCCTCTCGCTCGCCTGGCCGGGTTGGCCCACGTACCGGGGCAGGCCCTGCAGGCACGGCGACCAGTTCACCCCGCGATCGACGGACTTGTAGACGCCGCCTTGCCAGGGCCACTGGCCCGGCTTCGCCCATAGGGTCAGATACACAACGTCGGGCTGCCCAAGGCAGAAGGCGACCCGGCGCACGTGTGGGTGTGGCAGCCCGGCGACCACGGGGTCCCAGGTGACTCCGCCGTTCTCGCTGCAATACACGCCGTATTGACACGCCATCAGGAGCCGGCGGCTGTCTTGCGGGTCGACTGCCAGGTCCGTCACAAGGGCGTCGGCGGGAAGGCTGCCGGACGCGTTGATCTGCTGCCAGTGCTCTCCACGGTCCACCGTCTTGTAGATGGCGCCCTTGCCGAAGTGCTCCCACCGGGGTCTGCCGATGCCGGCGTAGAGCACCGCCGGGTCCTGCGGATCGATGGCCAATGCGCCGATCGGGGCCGACCAGTCCCATCGATTCCTGGGCGGGAACCCCTCGCGCAGCCACTGCCATGTTTCGCCCCGGTCGGTGGACCGGTGCACGCCGCTCTGGCAGCCCAGATAGATCACCTCGCCGTCTAGCGGATCGGGCACGATGCACTCGACGAAATCGTCCCGCAATCCGCTGTTGCTGATCGTGTAGCTGGCCCCGCCGTCGGTCGAGCGATAGAAGCCGCCCACGTCACAGCCGACGAGCAATTCCTCTTCCCGCTGGCCGCTGGCGCAGATGGCTTGAATCCATCCGCCTCCCCCTGGACCCAGGTTGCGCCAAACCGGTATCGTTTCCTCGGAGAGTAACTCATCCCCAGAGACCGTGGGCATGAACCCGCAAGCAAGAATCGCCATGAGCGTAATCATAAATTCCTCCGCACGTTTGTACTGAGGTGTCCGCGGCGTCTTCCGCGACACACCACCATCCCGGTTTTCCTGTTCCTCCTGCTGTCTCTGCCCCTCATCATACACGACTCGAAGACCCAAGGCAAGCTGCCCGGGGGGATGCCATACCCATTGTGACCGGTCGCGTTGACTCTGGGAGGGGGTGAGCCTTAGACCTCGACGCCTTGTTTGAGTCGTTAGACGGGAGAGACCAGCGTCTCAAGGGTGGTGACCTCGGAGTGTTTCCGACAGAGGAAGTTCGACCTTCTTCGGATTGGGTTGACTGTTTCGCTATCAAATCGAGTATGGCGTTCCCTCATTGAAGAGCAATCACCGCTTTTCTTGAGGGGATGTCTTGAGTTTTGTTCGCGAATGGCTATAATCAAGTAGTGGATGAAGTGTCGGTGGGGCTGTTCGCGAGGCGGGCGGAGCCAATCGTGAGGCCGTTTCTTCGATTCGTTCAGGGCGCGCCGAGGCGTCGTCGAGTCAAGAAGAGTCTCTGAGAGATGAGAGGTGACAGAGGAGGTGGAGGATGGCGAGATCGCTGACAATCGCAGTCATCATTTGTACGGGGCTTCTGACCGGTTCGCTGTATGGTTACTCGGGGGGGCAGGGGGTCGCCGGCGATCCCTATCTGATCGCTTCGGCTCAGGATCTCATCGAACTGGGCGATACGCCGGCCGACTACGACAAGTATTTCCTCCAGGTGGCCGATATCGATCTGTCAGGCCACACGTTTGACCGGGCCGTCATTGCCGGCGAGAACGGTGCGTCAGAAGGCACCTTCGAGGGCGTCCCTTTTACCGGTGTTTTTGTCGGCAACCATCATGTCATTCGGAATCTCCACATCGTGGGGCAGGAGTTCCTGGGACTCTTCGGCTACCTGACCAGCAGAGCGGTTGTTCGTGACGTTGAGATGGAGGATGTCTCTATCCAAGGTTCCGGAAACTGGGTCGGCGGGCTGCTTGGATACAATCATCACGGGAGCATATGGAACTGCTGCTGCACCGGCGCCGTCACGGGGGGAGGCTATGTCGGCGGTATGGTCGGAGGCAACTACGCGGGCAGTGTGTCGAACTGCTGCAGCACCGCACGTGTCACTGGAAGCGGCAACGCTATTGGCGGGCTGGCCGGGGGCAACTCGGAGGCCAGCATCTCCAACAGCTATAGCCTCGGCTCCGTCACCGGCAGCAATTATGTCGGAGGTTTGCTCGGATACAACTACGGCAGCGTATCGAACAGCTACAGTACCGGTGTCGTCTCCGGGACAGGGGCCTTGACCGGCGGCTTGGTCGGGTCCAGTTTGTTCAGTCGCGGCGTGATCAACTGCTTCTGGGACACGGAAACGTCCGGACAAGGCAGCAGCGCGAGAGGCACGGGCCTGACGACCGCCCAAATGCAGAATGCCAGTACGTTCTCGGGCTCAGGCTGGGATTTCGCGCATGAGACCGGCAACGGTTGCGCGGGAGTTTGGCGAATGGCGGATGGAGGTGGATATCCGATACTCGCTGTTTTCAGCGGATATGAACCCCTCGAACTGCGAGGTCAGGGCACAGCGACAGATCCCTATCTGATCGCCACTCCGGAAGAACTGGCCGCCGTCGCATACCGACCGACTGCCCACTACCGCCTCGATTCGGACATCTCGCTTTCCGGGACAACCTGGACCGTTGCGGTCATCCCCTCGTTCCATGGGTGTTTTGATGGCGACGGGCATGTGCTTCGGAACCTCAAGATCCAGGGGGCGGGATATCTGGGCTTGTTTGGTTACCTTGGGGGGCGGGCCTCCGTTACGGATCTTGCTCTGGAAGACGGCTCGATCCAAGGAAGTGAAGACCACGTTGGTTCTCTGGCGGGGCGCAGTGCAGGGCGTACGGCCAATTGCTACAGCGTCAACGTTGTCAAAGGAATCAACATGGTCGGCGGGTTGATCGGCTCGAGCTACAGCGGGACTACCCTCAACTGCTACAGTCTTGGTGCCGTCAGCGGCAACTACTATGTGGGCGGGCTGATCGGAGAGGTCTCAAGTGGTTCGGTGAGAGACTGCTACAGCGCCGGCGCCGTAGCAGGTGCCATCACCGGTGGGCTGGTGGGAGCCAATATCGCAGGTTGCATCGAGGACAGTGTTTGGGATACCGACGCGTCCGGGATCGAGGGTAGCGATGGTGGCGCCGGCCTGAGTCACACAGAAATGATGGACGCTGAGATGCTGGGGCTGAACGGCTTTGCGAACGATCCGAGCTGGCGTTTGGAACCGGGCGGAGACTACCCCCGTCTTGCCTGGGAAGGGACCGCTGGGCAGATTGTGCCCGAGCCGATGATCGATTGGATCGGTGGCGCCGGCACACCGGACGAGCCCTTCGAAATCGAGAATGTGGACCAGTTGACCAAGGTCGCCAAATCCAGTGCGTTGTGGAATAGAGACTTCGTCCTGCTGGCGGACCTCGAGCTCGACCCAATGCTACCCGGTAACCAAACGGCGTCGCAGCCGGTGATTCCCTGTTTCTCAGGCCGCTTCGACGGTCGTGGTCACGCTATTCGGAACTTGCACATCGTGGGGACAAGACATCTGGGATTCTTCGGCGTGTTGAGTGATGGAGCTGAAGTCGTCGATCTGTCCATCAAGGGCATCTCCATCGAATGCCAACTGGACCAGGCCGGTGGCCTAACGGCCGAGGCTCGCGGCGCCCGGATCGTCGGATGCTCCAGCGCGGGGAGTTTGACCGGGAGGAATTGTGTCGGCGGGCTGGTGGGCAACACCAGTGACACTACGATCACCGCGTCACAGAGCAATAGTGACGTCTCCGGGCGTTTCGAGGTCGGGGGACTGGCGGGGGCGGTTGATGAAACGGTGATGACCCTGTGTTGCAGTACTGGGCAAATCTCGGGCACCAAATATGTCGGCGGTCTCATTGGCGACCATCGTCGCAGTGAAACGCTTGATTGCTACAGCACGTCGAATATCGACGACGCGGTGGACTATGTCGGTGGACTGATCGGATACAGCCGTGAAAGCACGACCCGCCGCTGCTACAGCGCCGGCGCCGTCAGCGGACGCTCCAGTTACGTTGGCGGGCTGGTGGGGAGACACTACCTGGGGTATGCCCAGGAGAGCTTCTGGGATCTCGAAGCATCCGGGCAGTCGTCCTCGGCTACGGGCACCGGGCTGACCATGGCTGAGATGCGCGATCGGCAGACCTACCTGGACGCCGGCTGGGATTTTACGGAAGAAACCACCAATGGCGGCGATGACCATTGGCGCATGTCCCCAATCAACGGGTATCCGATGCTGGTCAGCCAGGGTGAGTTGACGGCCCGCCTTGCCACCGATGATTTCGAAAGCGGCGACCTGTCCACTTTGGGGTGGATCTCTTACGGTGGGCCGGGTTGGCATGTGGTTTCCGACGCCGCCCACACGGGCCACTACAGCGTCAAGGCGGCGAACGTCGACGATGACGACGACACGACCTTGACGGTGATGTTGGATTGCGTCGACGGTGAGATAAGCTTCTCGGCGAAAATCTCCTCCGAGTCTGCCTGTGATAAACTCTTCTTCAGCATCAACGGAATCGTAAAAGGCGAATGGTCCGGTGAAAAGGACTGGTTCACCGTGTCCTATCCGGTTACGGCCGGTTCGCGCATCTTCGAGTGGCAGTATGTGAAGGATGGGTCCGTCTCTGAAGGCGATGATGCAGCGTGGATTGACGACATCACGTTTCCCCATCAGATCTGGACAATCGGCTCAGAGACACCGTGACTCCTGGAGAACCGGTAGGGGCCGGTACATTCCCAGAGAGTGACATCAGAGTCATAAAGGGTGAGGGAAGTCAAGGAGTGTGGCCTCCCTGCGGAGGCGGGCCTTAGACCTCGACGCCTTGTTTGAGTCGGTAGACGACCGGGACGAGGGCTTCGGCGGTGGTGATGTCGGGGTGCTTCTGGCAGGCCAGTTCGATCAGTTCCATGGCTTCGTGGCGTTTCTCGCCCCAGGCGACGAGGATCTCGAGGGCCTCGCCCTGGAAGGGCTGGAACTCGGGTTGGACCTTGCCGCCCGTCTCAGCATTCGGCGTAGTCAGGACTGAGATTAGAGATGCCCCTTCTTGATCCCCACGCCGCCTCCGTCTAATTCGTTCCTTCTTGGCCGGGTTCGTCGAAGCGGTTCGAGATGTTCTCGATCAGCCGCTTCCCGTGCAGGGCGGCCAAGATCAGAATTCGCTTCTCTTGGACCTGGTAGATGACGCGGTAGCTGTAGACGAATCGCTCCCGGATCTCGTTGTCGCCCAGTTCCGGCACGACCCTCCCCATCCACGGGAAGCTCGCAATGCCTCGCGCCGTCTCGACAATCTTCGTCACCACCGCCGAGGCATAGGCGGCTGAATCTCGACCGATGTATGCCGCTATCGCTTCAGCGTCCTCAAGAGCCTCCGGCGACCAGACTACTCGGCGGTCCATTTCGCCAGCCGCCTCTCGACTTCCTCCTGTGGAACGGTCCCCTCGCTCTCGGCTCTTTCGATCCCTCGGCGTATCTTCCCGAGCACGTACAGATGGTACTGTACGTCTTCCAGTGTACAATCATCTGGCAGTTTGCCGAGCAAGGATTGGATTTCTTCTTTTGCCGTACTCACAGTTGTCTCCGCTGACGGACCACGTTTCGATCAGCTCGTATTATACCAAATCGGGGTCGGCTGGTGTCAGTGAGATTCTCACTGAATCGTGGGGAAAGCACCGCTATTTCGACGAGGCGCGGGCGTTCCGAGGGTACGGCTTCTAAACCTCGACGCCTTGTTTGAGGCGGTAGACGAGGGGGACGAGGGCTTCGGCGGTGGTGATGTCGGGGTGTTTTTGGCAGGCCAGTTCGATCAGTTCCATGGCTTCGTGGCGTTTCTCGCCCCAGGCGACGAGGATCTCCAGGGCCTCGCCCTGGAAGGGCTGGAACTCGGGTTGGACCTTGCCGCCCGTCTCGACGCCGAGGGCGAAGGCTTCGAGTTTGCCCTTGAGTTCGGCGACGATCTGCTGGGCCATGCGGCGGCCCACGCCGGGCATGGACATGAGCATCTTCTCGTCGCCGGCTTCGATCGCGTCGGCGATATTGCCGATCGGCATGCTCAGGGCGCGGAGCCCTTTCTTGATGCCCATGCCTTTGACGCTGATGAACTTGCCGAAGAAGGCCCGCTCGGCCGCGTCGAGGAAGCCGACCATGCGCGGGATCAGATTGCCGCCGCCCAGGGTGCCCTCGTAGTACTCCATCGTACACAGCGCGACCTCGGCGCCGATCTTGCCGGCCAGGGCGCTGATGCAGTAGCCGGGCAGCATGAGTTCGTAAGCGATCGGCCCGACCTGCACCAGCGCGGTCTCGGTGTCGAGCGTGACGAGGATTCCTTCGATCTTGGCAATCATAATGCTATAGGTCCCATAGGTCCCATAGGTCCTATAGGACCTATATCTCTTGTCGCGACAATGCATTAGCCCCGCACAGGGCGGCGGCCATGGCGTCGGCGACGTCGTTCGGTTGCGGCGGCTCGGGCAGGCCGAGGATCGTCTGCATCGTTCGTTGCATCTGTTCCTTCGAGGCCCGGCCGCTGCCGGTCAGTGACTTCTTGATGCGCGTGGCGCTGAAGCTCTCGACCGCGACCCCGGCCGCGGCGCTCTTCTGCAGGATCACGCCCCGCGCGTGGCCCATCAGGATCGCGGTGCGCGGGTGGGCGTAGTGCGAGTACAACTGCTCGACGGCGACCACGTCCGGCTCGAAGCGGGTCAACAGGGTCTCGATGTCCTCGGCGATCTGGTTGAGACGGCGCTCCAGGGGCAGTTCGCCGTCAGTGCGGAGCACACCCGCCTCGACGATCGTGCCCAGGTCGCCTTCGCTGTCCAGGCAGGCGTAGCCGCAGACCTGCAGGCCGGGATCGATCCCCAGGACTCTCATTTCCATCTCCAGTCGGTGCCGTCCGGCTTGTCTTCCAGCACGATGCCCGCCGCGTCGAGCTTATCGCGGACCGCATCGGCCGTGGCGAAGTCCTTGGCCTTGCGGGCGTTGGCCCGCTGCTCGATCAGCAGGCCGACCAGGGCGCCGACGGCTTCGTCGTTAGCACCGGCTTCCTCGGCGTATTCGGTCTGGACGATACCGAGCACATCCCCACCCAGCCGCGTGAACTGCTCGTCCACCGCGGCCAGTGTCTCACGCGTTGTGGACGCTTCGCCGATCAATGTGTTCGAGACCCGGACGAGATCGAAGAGGACCGACAGGGCGACCGACGTGTTGAGGTCGTCGTTCATCGCCTCCTCGAAACGCGTCTTGAAGGTCGCGAGTTGCTCGGCGACCGATGAATCAACCGCGCCTTCCGGGGCGGTCTTGAGATGCTTGCGGAGCGCCTTGACCGTCTCGGTGATCCGCTGGTACCCACTGTTGGCCGCGAACAGGGCGGCGTCGGAGAAGTCGAGCGGGCTGCGGTAGTGCGAATTGAGGATCAACTGCCGGACCGCCAGCGGTTCGTAGCGGCGGGTCAGTCGCTCGTGGGCGCCGACGAAGGCCTGCTTGAGCGTGATGAAGTTGTTTAGACTCTTGCCCATCTTTTGCCCGTCGACCGTGACCATGTTATGGTGGATCCAGAAGCGGACGAAGGGGACGCCGTTGGCGGCTTCGGACTGGGCGATCTCGCATTCGTGGTGGGGGAACTGGTTTTCGAGTCCGCCGCCGTGGATGTCGATCGTCTGGCCGAGGTACTTCGTCGCCATGGCCGAGCACTCGAGGTGCCAGCCGGGGTAGCCCATGCCCCAGGGGCTGGGCCACTGCATGATGTGGTTGGGCTCGGCCTTCTTCCAGATCGCGAAGTCGACGGGGTTCCGCTTGTCGGGCGACGGCTCGATGCGGGCGCCGGCGACCATCTCCTCGACGTTGCGGCCGGAGAGCTTGCCGTACTCGGCGAACTTGGCGACGTCGTAGTAGACCGAGCCGTTGACCTCGTAGGCGTAGCCCTTCTCGACCAGCGTCTTGACCAGTTCGATCTGCTCGATGATGTGGCCGCTCGCCCGCGGGCTGATGTCGGGCCGCACGCAGTTGAGTTGGTCCATGTCTTCGAAGAAACTGCGCGTGTAGATCTCCGCCAGCGCCATCGGATGCTTGTGCGCCTTCACCGCCGCCTTGGCGATCTTGTCCTCGCCCTCGTCTGCATCGTCCGTCAGATGTCCGACGTCGGTGATATTCTGGACATAGCTGACCGTGTAACCCAGATAACGCAGATAGCGCACCAGCACATCAAAGCTGACGTAGCTTTTGGCATGTCCGAGGTGGCAATGTCCGTAGACAGTCGGGCCGCAGACGTAGATGCCGACGCGGCCCTCCTCCAGCGGCTTGAACTCTTCTTTCCTTCGGCTCAGACTGTTGTGTAGATGCAATCCCATATCTCTGCCTTTGCCTCTTGTCTTATCGTCACAGG
This sequence comes from Sedimentisphaerales bacterium, assembly GCA_028277585.1. Lineage (GTDB taxonomy): Bacteria > Planctomycetota > Phycisphaerae > Sedimentisphaerales > Anaerobacaceae > Anaerobaca. The sequence goes on along the minus strand of JANQFY010000340.1, from coordinate 32,202 downwards.
GTTCGCTTGTACTTCTTCCGCAGCAGGGCGATCGCGGTCGCGGCCATCGCCTCGCCGGCCCCGACCTCGCCCATTCCTTCGTTCGTTTTCGCCTTGACGTTGGCCGCCGTGAAGTCGATCGCGAGCAGCCCGGCGATACACCGCTGGATCTGCCCCTTGATCGGCCCGAGCTTGGGCTGCTCGGTGTGGATCGTCAGATCAACGTTCACGATCTCCCAGCCCTTCTTATCGAGCAGTTCCTTGACGGCGTACAGAAACTCCTTGCTGTCGGCGTCCTTCCACTGCGGGTCGTTATCGGGAAACAGCGTCCCGATGTCACCCAGTCCGGCCGCTCCCAGCAGCGCGTCGGTCACCGCGTGCAGCGCGACGTCGCCATCGCTATGGCCCAGCAGCCCGGCCGGGAAGGGGATATACACCCCGCCCAGCATCAGCCGGCGGTCCGCCACGAGCCGATGAATATCCGTGCCGATCCCGACGCGGTACTCCGGCGGTTTCGGTTCCTCAATCACAGTTGCCCTTTCGTGCTGGGAATGTCCGACCCGACGACCTTGACCGCCGCCGCCAGCGCCTGGCCCAGCCCCTTGAAGATCCCCTCGGCGATATGGTGACTGTTCGTGCCGTACGGAACGTTCACATGCAGGTTGAACTTGCCCGCGTTGGACAGCGCCCGCAGCATCTCCTCGATACACTCGACATCGAAATCGCCGATCTTGTCCGTCCGGTATGCCGCGTTATAAACGCAGAACGGCCGACCCGACAGATCCAGTGACACGTTCGCCAGTGCATCCTCCATCGGCACCGAGCTGTGCCCATACCGTGCGATCCCACGCTTGTCGCCCAGCGCCTTGAGCAGGCACTCGCCCAGACACAGCCCCACGTCCTCGACCGTGTGGTGCGCGTCGATATGCAGATCGCCCGTCGCCTTGACCGTCAGATCGATCTTGCTGTGCTTGCTCACGTGCGTCAGCATGTGGTCCAGAAACCCGACGCCCGTATCGATCTCGTACCCGCCCGTCCCGTCGAGGTTCATTCGGCAGGTGATATCGGTCTCGTTGGTCTTGCGATGCAGTTCTGTCGTTCGCGGTTCCATGATGGCAATATCCTCTTTCAGAGTATCTCGCGCAGCGCGGCCAGCAGCTTCCCATTCTGCTCGGCCGTCCCCACGCTGATGCGCAGCTTGTCGCTGAGCCCGTCGACGTTGAAGTAACGCACGTAGATGTCACGCTGCGCCAGTTGTTCGTACGCCAGTTCGGCCGAGCCGTTCGGAACGCCGGCCAGTACGAAGTTCGTGCAGCTATCCGCGACCTCCAACCCCAGCGCCCTCAGTTGCTCGGTCAGGGTCGCCCGGTCGGCTATGACCTGCGCGACATTCGCCTGGAAGTACGCCTGGTCCTCGATCGCGGCCGTCGCCAGTGCGATCGCCAACGCATCGACGTTGTACGAGTCCTTGACCTTCAGAAACCCTTCGATCAGGTTCTCACTGCCGATTGCGTAGCCGAACCGAAGCCCCGCCAGCGAATAGCCCTTGCTCATCGAGCGCAGCAACACGACGTTGTCGTGTTCCTTGACCAGGCGGACCGCGCTGTCGGCCGCGAAATCGACATAAGCCTCGTCGATCAGCAGTACGCCGGTAAGCTCGTTAGCCAAAGCGGCCAGGTCGTCGATATCGATCCACGTCGCTGTCGGCGCGTTCGGATTGCAGACGATCGTCAGTGCCGCACCCGTCTTGCCCAGCTCGGTCGGCAGGCTGTACCCATCGGCGAACGGGATCTCCAGCGTCTTGCAGTCCTCCAGGCTCGACAGGACCGGATAGAGCGTATAGGTGGGCACCGGATACGCCAACGCCCGCTGCTTGTCGCAACAGGCGCGGATCGCGATCGAGAGCAGGTCGTCGCCCCCGTTGCAGCACATGATGTTCTCGGGCGCGACGCCGCTGACCTGCGCGGCCGCTTGGCGGAACGACTGGCCCACCGGGTCCGGATAGCGCCGCAATTGCTCGGGCGCCACGCTCGCCAGCGTCTTCATCACTGCCGGCGAGGGCGGATACGGGTTCTCGTTGGTATTGAGCTTGACCACCTCGGTCGCCTTCGGCTGAAAGCCCGGCGTATAACCCGCCATCCGTTCCACGTTGTCACGAAAGTAACCCATCGTTCGTTCCTGAACCCAAAACGCCACCCAAAATCGGCCCCCGGCCGCACCAAACCCCGAATTATACGCGCTAACCCCCCAAATTGAAACCCCCGATTCCGGTAGGGCGAGCGGCCCCGCTCGCCTGTGTCGTGCGGGGACGCACGACCTACGCACCGCATCCCAATGCCGATTCGGCCCACCGTACGGGCAACAGGCCCCGGGGACCTGCCCCGACGAGCTGCGAGAGCGCGAACGCATCATCGCGATGCCGCCCGCCCTTGACATCGTGGGACATTCTGGCGCATACTGGCATTGGTGAAGATGTGAAATTCACACAGTACTTCTTGCATATGCGAAATCGGGACGATCGCAAGGCAATCCGCCTGGAGTGGATTGAATATGCGGTATCCCACCCTGTCGAGGAGCACGTACAGACCGACGGGCGGGTCAGGTGCTGGGCGAAGATTGCCGAAGCCGGAGACCGTTACCTTCGTGTCGTTCTCCTCGAGGATAGGCAGACTGTCCATAACGCGTTTTTCGACCGCTCGTTTCGCGAGGTGACTGATGAACGTTAGATATTTTCCTGATACCGATACGCTGCTGGTCAATTTCAGCGATCGCAAGATCGCCCGGACGCAGGATCTGGGTGAGAATGTCCTGATCGAGATGGACGAAGAGGGACGCCTCGTAAGCATGACGGTCGAGCACGCCAAGCAGCAGATGAACGTCACCGAGTTCTCCTACCAACTCGCCGCCGGCTAGCCCGTTGGCCCGTCCGACGTCGCCTCCGGCGGGAAATTCAGCCGCGCGAACGCACCGAACAGCTCGATCGCCTTCTCGTCCCGGGCCCGGGCCGCTTCGACCTCGTCTTTGAAGAGACCGACGTGGAACCTCTCTCCCTTGCATGTGATGGCCGCCTGCCATTTGCCCCGGTTGGGGAAGACGCCGATGAAGCGGGATTTGCCATCTTTGCGGGGCCGGCAGTTCTGCACGTTCTGGGCTTGCGTGCAGATCCGCAGGTTGCACCGGCGATTGTTTAGGCCGAAGTGGTTGATGTGATCGACCACCATCCCGTCCGGCGGATTCATGATCTGGCGGTGCATCAGCACCGTCCGGCGCCGCCGTTTGCCGTTCTCGACGACGTAGTCGCTCCGGGCCGCGTAGATGATATTGCTACGCTGATTGAAATGGGCGGCCCATTTGTATTGGCTCAACTCCTCGTAGTCCTCCGCGTCCACGATGGCGTACAGCCCATGCGTTAGCGGGATGTAGCGGATCGCGTCGTTGGGCGGCTCGGGCGTCGCCTCCCGCTTGCCTACGGGCCAGGTCCGCCGCCGGAAGTTCGCACAGACCCGCTCGATATACACCTCCCGCATCGTACCCGGCGCCTCGACGCTGTTGAAACACATCCCCAAAGCGGGGAACTTCCGCATCATCACCCGGTGCCACCGACCCTCCACCCGCGTCGCATAAACACAGTTCCGACAACACCGCTTCGTCATCGCCGCGATCCGAAAATCCATGTCTCGTTCCTCCAGTCTCGTATCTCGTATTGCGTATTGCGTCGTGCGTATTGTGTCAAAACCCTCCGGCCTCGTTTCGTATTGCGTATTGTGTCTCGCCGTAGGGTGGGTTCTCAACCCACGCGTCATATGGGCCCCAAGCCCACACGTTAAATACATAATGAACAAAAATCTGTTAGGTGTCAATCAAAAATATGAGATTCCCAAAAAAAATCCAAATCCACCGGCCCACCCCAGGACGCGCACTGCACACCTCACGAACCTCTCTGGAGCCCACTCCCCTCTGTCATCCCGACCGAAGCGGAGGGATCTACTCCCCGAACGAAAGGCGCCCCCAAGCCTCGGCAAGATTCCTCCGTCCGGGCTTTGCCCTGTTCGGCATCCCTGGGCCCCACATTTCCCGTCGCATTCCCCTTGTTAGATGGGGGAATCGCGTATACAATTGCTGTTCAGGCTTGAGAGACGATCAGGAGGCCGAGACACGCCCTGGAAGAATAGCCTGCCGGCGGACACGCGGGGAATTCGGCTGCTTAGTATGAAAGCGAGCACGAACATGAAACCGGAGAGACCGACATTGCGCGATGTAGGGCGAATGGGGGAGCATCAGTTCGAACTGTGGTGCGGCGCCGTTGGTATTGTCGCCAACAAGAGCAAGACCGATATGACTGGGTGGGACTATCTCGTCGAATTCCCGGTTGAGCATACCTCGGAGCGTCCGGTCGACTTAACACCATCTCCGTTGGAATGCAGAGTTCAGGTGAAGTCCTCTGACAGAACTCGGAAGAGGGTGAGCATTAGTCTCAGGAATGCCGAACGTCTCGCGAAGACATCAATGCCCACGTTTATCTGCGCTCTCGAATTCGATGGCATGGAGAGTCCGCAGCGCGCCTACCTCATCCACATAGGGGAAGAACTCATTCGGCGGACCTTGAAGAGACTTCGAGCGTTGGGTGCTACCCCGAGGACCCATGTCCGGTACCCGAGTCTCTCGCTGAGCTACGGGGATTCCCAAAGACTGAGGACTGCGACCGGTGAGTCCTTGAAGGAAGCGATCAGAGCTCATGTTCCAGACGGATCTGAGAGGTATCAGCAGTGGAAGAGGAATCTCCTCGCAACACTGGGATACGAAGACGGGCCGGGGTACATCACGGTGCAGATCGCTGGGAATGACCCTCTAGGTGATCTGAGTGACCTGTCTCTGGGCCTTAGAGAAAGCATGCAAGTCGAGTCTGTTGCGGAATATGATAGCCGTTTCGGAATCGACTGTCTGATTCGCCAGTGTGGAGAAGGAGCGACGTTGTCCCTTGGTCCTGCGACACTTGCAGGGTCAGTTCGTTTCCGAGCGAGGAAGTCATTGCCTTGGACCGAGTTCTCCGCCAAGATACACAATCCATCCATGAATCGAGTCGTACCATGCGAGCGGATCAGATTCCGGCTTGAGACAGAGTTCTTTGAGATCTTGCTCGAACCATTCAAAGGCATGGCCAAGTTCAAGTTCCTGCCTGGAGTCGATCAGAAACGTGTGAGCTTGGTTGCGCTGAAGGACTTCCTCAAACTCCGATGTCTTCTCGGCGGTCAGTTGTCCAAGCGTGTCCTGATGGACGTCACTGTTGGCGGGCAACCTTTTCTTCCGGAGGCAAGCCTAGCTTGTGGCGACCTCCGCGTTCCGAAGACAGAGTTGGAGATGGTACAGGAAGCGCTGCAATTGGCGACAGTGTACGATATCGACCGCGAGATCTCCTTGTCTCTAGATGCTCTCAGGCGCTTGGGGAAGGGAATCAGAACCTTCTACCGTATGGTCGAGGGCCCGGAAGAAGGGTTGACGGTGGCTTTCTTTCGTGATGAACCCCTTCTCGTCGGAGAGACAGGTGGTGTGGTGCTTAGGATGTTCCTTCGTCTGGGAGAGCATGTACTCTATTGTGTCTTCGGTATCATAGGCTCCTTCGAGAGAATGGATGACAAGCGATACCAACTTGTGTCTCGTGACAAACGGTTTCACAAACGGGGAGTGGTTGCCGGTGATATGGAAATTGATGAACTTGAGATGACCGATTTGGGTGCGAGTATCGAATGTGAGATGAACGCAAATGGTGTCGCTCAGGTGGTCGTCGTGTCAGATAACTGGGATGCGTGCACATCTGCCCTGTGAGATCATGGTCTGGGCCCGCACGGTCATTAGTTTCGTAGGATGGGCAGATTCTGCCCATGCGGTTCCTTCGTTTGGGGTCAAACCGCTTGAGTGGGAGGGGCTTCGTGTGCTATTCTGGGCGCTCCCGTTGCGCCGGGTGGTCGCGTAGGGGGATAGGTTCCGAACCGCACGAGAGAAGAGATGGAGTGCTATGAGAATGCGAAGGTCCCGATTGCTGGAAACGTTGTTGTTGATCGTTGTTTGTCTGAGCGTATTGGCGGTGCCGGGGGTTGCGGCGGAGAAGGACGCCAAGGAGGACGAGGACGCGGCGGTTCCCAAAATCAAGGACGGCGAGGCGCAGATCGTCAAGCGGTTCAAGGACCCCGACATGTGGATCCGTCACGATCTGTGGGTCGAGACCGAGTTCGACACGGACGGGGACGACAAGCTCGACCGCGTGCACGTGGACGTGACGCGCCAGCGCCAGACGGACACCGAGGGACTCAAGGTCCCGGTGATCTACGGGACGAGTCCCTACTACGCGGGCACGAGCAGCCCCGTGCATACCTATATGTGGGACACGCGTCAGGAACTCGGGGCCGAGCCGCCTGAGCGGGGGGAGGCGTCGCCCGTCAAGCGGAAGGGGGAGCGGCCCATCATCTCCAAGTCGTTCGTCAAGGACTGGGTCCCGCGCGGGTTCGCGGTCGTGCACTCGTCGTCGCCCGGGACGGGGCTCTCGCAGGGCTGTCCGACGGTGGGGGGCGAGAACGAATCGCTGGCGCCAAAGGCCGTCGTCGATTGGCTCAATGGGCGGGCGAAAGGCTACTCGACTCCCGACGGGGACGAAGAGGTGCTCGCGTACTGGTCGACGGGCAAGGTGGGCATGACGGGGACCTCGTTCAACGGCACGCTCGCACTGGCGGCCGCGACGACGGGCGTCGAAGGGCTCGAGGCGATCATTCCGGTCGCGCCCAACACGTCGTACTACCATTACTACCGCTCGAATGGCCTGATCCGGTCCCCGGGCGGGTTCATCGGCGAGGACATCGACGTCCTGTACGATTTCATCAACAGCGGCGACGAATCGCGGCGCGACTACTGCAACTGCGAGGTCCGGGACAAGGAGATGCGGCAGGGTTTCGATCGCGTCACCGGTGACTACAACAAGTTCTGGGCCGGTCGCGACTACCTGAACCATCTGGACGACCTTAAGGCGGCGGTCCTGATGTCGCACGGGTTCAACGACTGGAACGTGATGCCCGAGCACAGCTTCCGAATCTATGAGGCGATCCGGGCCCAGGGCGTCCCGGCGCGGATCTACTACCACCAGGGCGGGCACGGCGGCCCACCTCCGCTGAAGATGATGAACCGCTGGTTCACGCGGTACCTGCACGATGTCGAGAACGGCGTGGACGAGGAGGACCGGGCATGGATCGTGCGGGAGAACGACGAGCGCGGCAAGCCGACCGCCTACCCGGACTATCCGCACCCCGACGCCGAGCCGGTGACATTGTATCTGGGCAAGGGCGCCCCGGAGCGCGGGACGCTGTCGGCCGAGAAGGCTCGCAAGCAGGGCAGAGAGACGCTGATCGATAACTTCTCGTTCAGTGGTGAGGCCCTCGCGCAGGCCGTGTGGACGCGTCATCGGTTGATCTATGTCACGCCGGAATTCAAGCGGCCCGTCCACATCTCGGGAACGCCGCGGCTTTCGATTAGGCTGGCCAGCAACAAGCCGGCGGCGAATCTTTCGGTCTGGCTCGTTTCGCTGCCCTGGAACACGAGCCGCAAGGCGAAGATCACCGACAACATCATCACGCGTGGCTGGGCCGACCCCCAGAACGCACGATCGATTCGCAAGAGCGAGCCGCTGGAGCCGGGCAAGTTCCGCAAACTGGCGTTCGACCTGCAGCCCGACGACCAGATCATCCCGGCCGGTCAGCAGATTGGTTTGATGATCTTCTCGAGCGATCGCGACTACACGTTGCGCCCCGATCCGGGCACCAAGCTCACGGTGAAGCTGGGCGCGACGCGTCTGACCTTGCCCGTCGTCGGCGGCGCCGACGCCTACGCGGAAGCCTTCGAAGAGCCGGAACCGGAAGAGGACGACGAATCCGATTCAGATTCAGAAGAAGAGGAAAGCGATTCGTAGGGCGTGCACTGCACGCCATTGCCTCGTCGCGCACAGCGCCGGTGCGACCTGTCCCCTTGCTCGCCCTGGCTCCAGAGTCTATAATGGGAGCTGGGTTTGGAGGCGCAGATGCGGAGCGCTGCGCACGGCGGGTCTCGTCGGGCCGATCCTCAGTTTCCAGGCGGTTGGAAGCTTTCGGGGTCTTCCTCCATTCTCCGTGGAACCGATCAGGAATAGTCAGGGGAGTCGAAGCGTGAAATCGAAGATGTTTCTGGCCGCGGCCATGCTGGCTCTTGCGGTCGCCGGCTGCGAGACCGGCTATCAGAATGCCCGATCCTCCGTCGTCGGGGGCTACAACAGCGATCGCAAGGATTACAACGTCTTTCACGTCTGGTACACCGGCAACGGGTTCGTTACGAAGGACAAGGCCATCGCCATGGCTCACCTGCGGGCGGCCGAGCTGTCACTGGAACACGGCTTTCCCTTCCTGGCCGTGCTGGCGACCGAGACCACAACAGACTCGTTCGGTAAGCCGCTGGCTCAGGTGGCGATTGGGTGCTTTCGGGACGAGCCGAAGGGCGTTCAGGCTTATGCGGTCCACGGTGCGGCGGTTCTGTTCCGAGACATCGTCGATAAGTACGAACTGAAGCGGGACGGCCAACCGATGGAGCCCGAACGCGGCGACTTCCAGCCGGCGCCGGAGGCGATCGCGTTCGAACTGGCGCCCTGGTACGAGGCCGCCGCGATCGACCCGGAAGAGGTTGATTATGTCTTTCTGGGCTTCGACCAGGCTTGCGTGGACGGCTTCATGGTGGGCTGGTACGTCGATTTTGAGAATCCCACCGCCACGCTCGAGGACTTTGTCAAGGCGGCCCGTCCGATCGCGGCCCAGTTCGGGGCCAATGCCCTGGTGGTGGAGAGCAACGCGGCGCGCATCCAGAGCGATCCCCGTTTCGCCGAGCCCGAACAGGACCTCCTTGGTTTCGTGGCCGAACTCTATGTCGCCCCTGAGGCGGCCCTGGGGATCGAGTGGGAGCCGGGCGAGATGGCGCTGGACAAGTACGTCGTGCGCCGGTTCCGGGCGGGCAGTCGATGCGCCGAAGCCGGCATGCGTCTCGGCGACAAGGTCCTGGCGATCAACGGCCTGGATGTGCTGTATGTCGCCGGCCAGCTCGAGCAGTGGAAGAGCTGGAGCGTTGGTGAGAAGGTCCGGGTGACCGTCGTACGCGATGGGCAGGAGAAGATCGTCGAGGTCCCGCTCGTTCCCAATATGATTGTCGCGCAGTAGGGCGGTCGGCGGGGCGCTGCCCGCCCTGGAGTGCGTCGTGTCGCACGCTTGGCAAGAGCGGTCTTGCTCCCGGAGCGGATCGGGTCCATAATGGGGGCGTTTCGGGGGCCGGCGGCAACTGTGAAAGGGCTTCTCTATGCGGCGAATGGTTCTGGTGCTTCTCATGTTGGCGATTGGCGGATTCGGATGCGCCGTGCAGGGTCCGGCTCAGCAGGCTGACGGGATCGATCCCGACATCGCGGCGCCCTCGGTCGATTCCTGTGACTCCGTGTTCCATTTCCCGCCGACCGATCAGGGCGACACCCAGGTCTGCTGGAGCTACGCGACTGTCTCGTATCTGGAATCCGAGGCGCATCGATTGGGCTTCGCCCAAGTCAAGATGGCGGTGATGTACGTCGTGTACCACGCCTATGTGGAAGAGGCGCGGTACTTCGTCCAGCAGAAGGGCCAGTCGCGGTTCACGCCGGGCGATTTGTTCCACACGGTGCTGCAAGTGGTCCAGAAGCATGGCATTGTGCCGGAGATGGTCTACCCCGCCCGGGCCGGCGGGGCGGAGAAGCCCAACCACAAGCAACTGTACAAGGAATTACTCGCCTATATTGCGCAGGTCAAGAAGGAGGCGCTCTGGGACGAGGAACAAGTCGTCGCCAAGGTCAGGTCTATCCTGGACAAGCACCTGGGCGCTCCGCCCGAGAAGTTCGTATCCGAGGGCAGGTTGTACACGCCGCGGTCCTTCCAGGAGACGTTCATGGCGCTGCCCTGGGAGGACTACCGGCTCGTAACCTCCTTCAGCTACGCGCCGTTCCACTCGTATACCGACCTGCGCGTGCCGGACTACTGGCCGCCGAACAGCCGGTACTACAACGTGCCGTTGGAGGCGTTCTATCAGGGCTTGAAGGATGCCGTGCAGAGCGGGTATTCGGTTGCCATCGATGGGGATATCAGCGAGCCGGGCCGGCTGGGCGAGCGAGACATCGCGGTGGTCCCGGCCTATGACATTCCCAGCGCGGCCATCACGCAGGAGGCGCGGGAATACCGCTTCGATCGCAAGATTACGACCGACGACCATCTGATGCACATCGTCGGCATGACCCGGTCCGGCGGGCATGACTGGTTCCTGGTCAAGGACTCCTGGCGCGACGCCTGGAAGGGCGATCAGAAGGGCTATTTCCTCTACCGGGACGATTTCGTCAAGCTCAAGGTCCTGGCGTATCTCGTGCACAAGGACGCCGCGCCGGGCTTGCGAGTCGATTGAGGATCCAGCATGGGCGTGTTGCGGTCGCTGTGAAGTGGCGCACCACGAGGCTTCCTTCCTGATAACCGATTTCTCAAGAGTTCCAAGGAAAAGTCTTGACAAAGACGAGGCTTTTTGTAAGTATACCAAGTATATTTATACTAATTGAGGACACATTGATGCTGAGTACCGTTGAAGCCGCGAAGCGTATTGGCGTATCCAAGAGCACTCTTCTAAGGTGGTTGGATGAGGGGCTGGTCGAGGATGTCGAGCGTGATTGGCGTGGCTGGCGCGTTTGGTGCAGCGACGATGTCGAGCGCGTCAAGGACTTCCGGGAGGCGTATCACAGCAAGCCGATTCGGCGAACCAGGCGAAGCCCATTGCCCAGGACCGAGTTCGCCCGGGCGGTGGCCCAGAGCATGGGGAGTTTCGCGAGAGGATATGTTCCGGGACCGGGAGTGGGAATGTGAAGATTCGCCCGGCAAGAGCCAGTGATGCGGCCCGTTGTGCAGAATTCAGTTGCGTTCGCACCGCAGAGGAGCTGAAACGACTGCTCAAACAGGACGACACCCAGTGGTTGGTCATTGAGGATGACGGCGGGGCCGTGGTGGGTCTTGGGATCATCAATTTCTGGGCCTGGAACCAGATGGCGTGGGTATGGGATTTGTGGGTGGACAACCGCGAACGAGGTAAAGGGTACGGCAGCGCCTTGCTGAAGGGGATGCTCGGAGCAGCCAAACAGGGCGGGGCAAGGGTCATGATGCACTTCGGCCCGCCGAACCCTCATGACTGTTCTCTGTGTGAGTTGCTCGTCCATAACGGTTTTCGCGTCTGTGGTATGAATGACCGCTGGTTTGCCGATCAGAAGAACGCAACGGCTGTCTTCTATGGTTACGACTTATAAGGGGAGTGATCATGGCCAAGAAGAAAGACACACTGGTGCCGTACGAGCAGGTATCCCCCGGATTTGAAGCGGTGTACACGGGAGAGACTTCCGCGACGCCGGTCCGGGAAAGCCAAATGGTCAGTATGCTCTATTCCGATGAGGACGGCAACCTCATCAGCCAGGGGTGTACCATTCCCTGGCTCTTTGCGGATGAGAAGGGTGACTGGAAGGAAGATGCATGGGACGATACGGTCAAGCACCTGTGTGACATGCAAGCCAAGCTGGGCCCGCTGACCGATAGCATTCGTCTGCTGCGCTGCCACATCACCGGTCTTATTCCCTGTGACAGCGGCCTGCCGGTTACCGTGGATGAGTTACTGTTTGCCATCGCTCGGGGGAAGCTGGAAGAGTCATCTTTCAAGAATGGATGCCTGTGCGGGGGGCTGGGGTGCCGGTTGAAGACCAGCCAGCCGGGGCACGGAGAAAGCATGCAGGTCATTCACAGTGTATTGACTGGATATCTAGCCGGCAAACCAAGAGAAGATGCCGTTAAGGCGCACCCGGAGGCGAAGGGATTTGCTAACCGGTCTTACGAATGGCTGGGTGCGGTTTCGGATCTAAGCAAGGTCCAGAAGAAGATGCTGGACCGGGTGCTGATGATATTGGATTATTTCGCCAAGTGCAGTGTTCAGGAAGCTGTCACACCTGTGCAGGATATGGTTGATCTGCAGGAGATAATGGATCTGGGGAAGGATCTGTTTTCTTATGAAGTTTCTAATGAAAACATAATCGGCGGACCTGCCGAGCCAAGCGGACGCGGACCCCTTCTCGATGCAGAGATCGCAGAACTTGCGGGACTTCCCAAGATTCATCCCGAGTGGGAACAGTCTGAGTATCTAGAAACGCTCGCGACGCTCAAGGAGAAGCAGCAGCAGGAACTGTATAGAACCTGTTGCGCTATCGCTTCGGGAATCCATACGCTTTCAGACTGTCACCATAGCACGTTTCGCTACATCGAAAGCTGGATTCACGGCATCGGCACCGGCCGGTTAGGCATTCCCACCCGCAAGGCCCAGAGCGAGAAGCAACGTCTGGGCCACATGCTGTTCGGCTATGCCCTGGGCCTGGATAAGTGGCTGCTAGGCGTCCCCCTGCAATTCCTCCTCCTGGATCTCGGACACCTCGACCTGGGTTTTGATCCCAAGAACGAGATTCTACGCGTCTACGCCTGTTTGGGCGAAGAGGTGACAGACATCAAACGATGGTTAGCGGCCTGTCTATGGTACAATCTGGTTCACAACCAGCAAGGTGGACTGATAGGATCTTCTGCACCCAGTCATACGGATCTCCTTCAGACCTGTGAGGCCCAGGGGGTGATCGTTCACGAATGGATGGATTCGGTCTTGTCGGCCGGCAAGCAGACGAAGAAGGGTTGAGGGATCTCTCGTCAGAAGGCAACCGATCGGTTTGCTCCTGAGGAGCATGGTCAATGTTTGGCAGGGAACGATGAAGAAGACGGCGCGGTATCTGGCACAGAAGAAGGCCCAGGGCCACCGTATCACGATGCTGACATGCTACGACTATCCGACCGCGCTGTGGGAGGAGGAGGCGGGCGTGGACGTCATGCTCGTCGGGGACAGCGTGGGGACCAACGTGCTGGGGTATGAGAGCGTCCGACAGGTGACGCTGCAGGACATTGTCCACCATGTCAAGGCGACCGCGCGCGGTGCGAGCAGCGCCTATCTGCTGGCGGATCTGCCCTACGGCACATACGAGAATCGTGGGACCGCGTTGCGGCATGCGCGGACGCTCTTGGCCGCCGGCGCCGATGGGGTCAAGCTCGAGGGGTATCGGCCGGAGGTGATTTCCCATCTGGCGGATCATGACGTGGACGTGTGCGCCCACCTGGGGTTGAATCCGCAGCTTCACGAGAAGCACGCGTTGCAGGCGAAGACCGCCGGGGCGGCATTGCAGCTTGTCGACGAGTCGCGGGCGCTGGCGGAGGCCGGGGCGTTCATGATCGTCTACGAGCTGATTCCGGAGGAAGTGGCCCGCGAGGCAACGAAGCGACTGGCCATCCCGACGGTCGGCATTGGGGCGGGCCGCTATACGGATGGACAAGTGCTCGTCGTGCTCGACGCGCTGGGGGCCAGCGCCCTCGAGCTACGGCATAGCCGCAAGTACGAGGAGTTTCGCTCGCGTGGGGCCGAGGCCATGCGGGCCTATGTTCAGGACGTACAGAAGGGGCGGTTCCCAGAGGCGACGAACGTCCGGCATTTGTCCGAAGCGGAAGGGGAGGCGTTCGCGAAGGGTCTCCCAGGACGTGTGCAGGAGATTCCATCGGGCAAGAATGTCGCGTCGCTCTGTTGACGACGCGGCGCCCCCGTCGTTTCATGTGTGAGGAAGGTTCGCCATGCGGTGCGCCGTCTTGGCGTTGACTGCGTTGTGTTGGCCGTCGGATCATCCGGCATTCATAGATAGAAGGGAGACCACTCATGCATCATTCCATCGACATTAAGAGCGTTTTGATCGGAGTCCTGTTGGCGGCGTTGGTGTTTTGCCTGATCGGGGCGGTGCCTCACGTGCTGCCGGAGGAGCAGGGCCGCTTCAAGATGGAGGCGAACGACAGCTACGCCTTCATTCTCGATTCGGCGACCGGGCAGGTCTGGTCGGCCGGGTTCGTGTACAACCCGCAGTTCAATTCGGTCGTCTTCCCATTCGATCCGGACTTCCACGCGATCAAGACCGCGCACGAGACGGAGTAGTCCGTTCCGACACGCGGTGACGCGGCCCGCCTGGATCAGGGGTTGGTGTGGTTCGAATCCTCCTCGTGCCGGAACGTGTCTTTTCGTCTTTGTGGCAATGGAATGAGCGAACTGTGAAACCCGAGCTTGTCGTCGTGCCTTAATACTATGAGGCTGCTGACACGGCGCCCTCCGACGTTCGGAGGGCCCTGACGACATGTGCGGGAATCACAGAAGGGAGACCACTCATGCATCATTCCATTGACATCAAGAGTGTTCTGATCGGAGCGTTGTCCGCGGCGCTAGTCCTTTGCCTGATCGCAGCCGTGCCGTATGCGCTCCCGGAGGAGTACGGGCGGTTCGAACTCAAGACAAACGACACGCACGCCTTTGTTCTGGACTCGGCGACCGGGCAGGTTTGGTCGTCAGGGTTCGTGGTCGCATCAGGTGAAAGCACGCTCATCCTTTCGCCTGATCCGAACTTCCACGCGATCAAGACTGATCACGGAACGGAGGTGGTGGAGTAGCCTGCTCCCGCGCGAGGGGCAGGGCGACCGTTTCAGTCTGAGGTCTTCATGCGGAGCAGGAAGACGCCGGTACCGTCTTCGCCGTTCAGGGCGGTGCCGGACGGGGCGTAGAGCCAGGCGGGTTTGCCCTTCTGCATCAGGATCTGGGGTCGTTCGAATTTGGTCTCGCGTCCATAGTGGAACTTCGCCTGGGGGGGGACCTTGCCCTGAAGGTGGACGCGGAGCGGGTGGAAGCCGTGCAGCGGCTTGCCATCGAAGTGGCGTCCGTCGGTGGAGGTCCAGAGCAGTCCTCCGCCTCGTTCGATGATGCCGTGGTTGTCGGTGGTCAGCAGGCAGATCTTCTCGTTCCAAAGGAAAGCGGTCCCATCCTCGATAGCCCGGTCGTTCGACGTGATCGGCTCGTCCTGGATGACCCAGGGGCCTTCGAGTTCCTCAGCGACCGCCACGCCCATGCGGACATGGCCGGTCGGGCCCGGCTTGGATTTGAAGTAGAGCAACAGGCGTCCATCGGGCGCCTCAATGAAAGCGGGATTGTTCACGCCGCAGCCTGACCCGGCGCACCAGTTGCCCGGCGCCAGGGCCAGACCATCGTTGGCGACCTTGCGCCAGGGGCCTGCGAGCGATTCGGCGACGCGCAGCCCGATCCGCTGGTTGGGTCCATGCTTGGGGCGCCCTCCCTCCCACGAATTGGCGATGTGGAAGAGCACGTAGCGGCCCCGCGCCCGGCGGATGCATGGGTTGTGCATGCCTACGGCGTCCCAGCCGGCGCCGTCGCCCTTGAGGACGGTCTCGACGAAACGGAAGGGGCCCTCAGGCTTATCGGCGACGTAATGGGCAATCTCCGAGTGCTGGCGCCAGCCGAGTTGCCAGCCGACGGAGACGGGCCAGCGAGCGACGAACAGATGCACGCGCCCTTTATCGTCCTGGATCGGAGAAGCGCCCCAGAGATGCCATCCCGGCTCGGTCAGAATCTGTCCCACCAGTTCCCAACGGTCGGCCAGTGACTTCCCAATGGCGGGAACCTCGTGCGCTGTCCAGGCGAGGGTCAGGACGATCAATCCGAGCAGACGTCTACCGATCATGAGCGGTCTCCTTCCCGGCTCCGATGGCGCCTGGGATTTACTTCTGCGTGTAGTCGATCAGGCGGGCGATCTCGCTGCGCAGGTCTGCGCGGTCGACGATCATGTCCACGAAGCCATGCTCGAGCATGAACTCGGCGGTCTGGAAGCCTTCGGGCAACTCGACCTTGATCGTCTCGGCGATGGTCCGCGGCCCGGCGAAACCGATCTGGGCCTTGGGCTCGGCGATGATGACGTCGCCCAGCATGGCGAAGCTGGCGGTGACGCCGCCGGTGGTGGGGTCGGCCAGGACGGAGATGAAGAGTCCCTTGTTCTCGTTGAAGCGGGCCAGGGCGGTCGAGGTCTTGGCCATCTGGCCCAGCGAAACGACGCCCTCGTGCATGCGGGCCCCGCCGGAGCAGGCGACGACCACGAGCGGCAGTGACTCATCGGTCGCCTTCTCGACGGCCAGGCAGAACTTCTCGCCCACAACGGCGCCCATCGAGCCCATCAGGAAGTTCGGCTCCATCACGCCCAGGACGACGCCGCGGCCCTTGATGAAGGCCTTGCCGATCTGCATGCCTTCCAGGACGCCGGACTTCTTCTCGTCGGCTTTCATCCGGGCCTTGTAGGTCGTGCCGCGGAACTTGAAATCGAGCGGATCGCCCGAGACCATGTTCTCGCTGATCGGCTGGAAGGAGTCCTCGTCGACGAGGTACTGGATGCGCGTGCCGGCCCCGATCCGGAAGTGGTGGTTGCAGGAGGGGCACACCTCGCGGTTCTTCTCGACGGCGCTTTTGTAGAGCATGTGCTCGCAGCCGGGGCACTTGACCCAGAGCCCTTCGGGCATTTCTTTACGGGGCTTCAGGGAGAAGCCGTTCCAGGTTGCCTTTGCTTTCTTTGCCATGCTTATGCCGTCATGTCCCAATGGTGACCTGTTGTTTTGTCCATCAGCCGCCGGGCGATCCTGGGGAATCAGCCCGCGCAGGTACGCACACTATACCAGAAACGCGTGGAAATGGCTACGAGAACTTACCGGGCCGCTTCTCTGAGGGCCTCGATGGCGGCCGCCCGGTCGGGCCGCCCGAAAACGGCGGTGCCGGCCACCAGGGTGTCGGCGCCGTAGGAGACGACGATGGGCGTGGTTTTCGGGTCGATGCCCCCGTCGACCTCGATCCGGATGTCCGGGCCCACGATTCGGCGGATTTCGATGATCTTCCTGGCGATTTCCGGCATGAGCTTCTGGCCCCCGAAGCCGGGGTGGATGGTCATGACCAGGACCATATCGCACAGGGGAGCGACCTTCTCGATAGCGGAAACGGGGGTTTCGGGGTTCAGGGTGATCCCGACGCAGCAGCCCAGATCGCGTATTCTCTCGACCATCTTCTCCGGCTCGTCGACCACCTCGATGTGGAAGGTGATGTTGTCGACGCCGGCGTCGGCGAAGGCTTCGATGTACTTGCCCGGCTCGCTGATCATCAGGTGGCTGTCGAAGAACAGTTTGCTGTGGGGGCGGATCTTACCGATGATGGCCGGCCCGATCGTCAGATTCGGGACGAAATGCCCGTCCATGACGTCCAGGTGCACCATATTGACGCCCGCGGCCTCGACCTCGGCGATCTCGTCGCCCAGTTTGGCAAAATCGGCGCTCAGGATCGACGGCGCAATCTCGACGGTTCCCGGTTTCGGCAATTGCATATCTCGGCCCTGTCCCTCGCTTGGTTGCTGTCAATATGATCCGGGCGGGCCGGCCTCCTGGACCCGATTGAAGGTCCCGGCGCCGTCCCGCCCGCCCGGGTGATTTCACTCTAACTGGCGATCCTACTTCTCGTCGAGGATCTCGAGGCAGACGAACTGCTTGCCCTCGAGGAATTCGAGCGAGGCGCCGCCGCCGGTGGAGATATGGCTGATCTTCTCGACCAGTCCGAGCTTCTTGACGGCGCTGGCGCTGTCGCCGCCGCCGACGATGCTCTTGGCGCCGCCCTTGGTGGCCTCGGCGACCGACAGGGCGACCGCCTTGGTGCCCTCATCGAAGGGGGCCATCTCGAAGACGCCCATCGGCCCGTTCCAGACGACGGTCTTGGCGCCCGCGAGTTTGTCGGCGAACAGCTTGGAGCTTTCCGGCCCGATGTCCAGGCCCAGCCAACCGTCGGCGATGTTCTCGCCGGCGACTTCGTTCGCGGCGCCCGCCTTGACTTCCTGGGCGACCACGGAATCGACGGGCAGGACGACCTCGCAGCCGGCCTCTTTGGCCTGGCCGAGCAGTTGCGTCGCCTTGTCGACGAAGTCGTCCTCGCACAGGCTCTTACCGATCTGCTTGCCCTGGGCCTTGAAGAAGGTGTAGGCCATGGCGCCGCCGATGACGATGGCGTCGACCTTGTCGAGCAGGTTCTCGATGACGCCGATCTTGTCGGAAACCTTGGCGCCGCCGAGGATGGCGACGAAGGGCCGCTCCGGGGCCTTCAGCGTCTCGCCCAGGAACTTCAGCTCCTTCTCGATCAGGAAGCCGGCGACCTTGGGCTTGTCCCCCATCATCTGGGCGACGGTGTACATCGAGGCGTTATCGCGGTGGGCAGTCCCGAAGGCGTCGTCGACGTAGATGTCCGCCATATCCGCCAGTTGCTTGGCGAACTCGTCCTTGGCCTGACGCAGTTGGGCGTCTTCCTTGGCGGCCTTGTCCTTGATCGTCTCCTGCGGGTTGAACCGCAGGTTCTCCAGGAGCAGGACCTGCCCATCCTGCAGGGCCGCAGCCATCGCCTTGGTCTCGTCGCCCACGCAGTCCGGCGCCAGCGCCACGTCGATGCCCAGCAGTTCCGAGAGCCGCTTGGCGACCGGCGCCAGGGACATCTTCTCGTTCCGCTGGCCCTTGGGACGGCCCAGGTGGCTCATCAGGATCAGCGAGCCGCCGCCGTCCAGGATGGTCTTGATCGTGGGCAGCGCCTTGACGATGCGATCGTCGCTGGTGATGTTGCAGTCGGCGTCCAGCGGCACGTTGAAATCGCACCGCATGATGACCTTCTTGCCCTTTACGTCGATGTCAGCTACTGTCTTCTTAGCCATAATCCAATCCAAATCCTATCCGTTCGAAGTCTCTTGGCAGCGATTCAACTGCCCAGTCGGTGGGCTAGGCTATTGCTTCGAGCCCCCGCCGTCAAGCCAATTCCCCAACCAGGGGGCGTGGCCTACGCATAAGGGCGTATGCCAAAGGGCATGTCGCGATATCTCGGGAGGTGGGTCGCCCCGGATATC
Organism: Sedimentisphaerales bacterium; assembly: GCA_028277585.1. GTDB lineage: Bacteria > Planctomycetota > Phycisphaerae > Sedimentisphaerales > Anaerobacaceae > Anaerobaca. The sequence continues at coordinate 13,307 of JANQFY010000340.1, read as the reverse complement.
TCCGAGAGGTGCTCCGGAGCCGGATGGACAATGTACCGCCGTCCTCTGGTTCCCGTAGGGGCAACCCCCTGTGGTTGCCCTTCACCAGACCGGTCGCTCCCTGTGGCGCCTAATCCGAATCCCCAACGACGCTGGTCTTCGGCGGGAGGGCAGGCACGGGGACCTGCCCCTACGGGGCCGTTCAATGTTTGTTCCCGGCGGGTATGCATCGCGCACCGAATCGTCCGCCCCGTTCGTTCCTACCCATTGCCACAGAACTGAAGGAGTAGAACTAAAGGAGTGCGGTTCATCTTCTCGCGTTGACGTGACACGTGCACCAGTCTAAGATAGGGCAACGGGAAGCCTTGCGAGGGAGACCACCCGACATTCGATCTCGTGGGAAATAGGTCCGTCACTGACGGTCATGGGAGATGACGAAGATGAAGACGCTGTTCACCTCGATTGTTTTTGTGTTCCTGGCGCTGGCATGTTGCCAATGCCGGTCGAGTGGGGAACGAGCGGAGCGCTCGGGAGCCACGAAGGACTGCGCCGTGGTCGCTGCAACCGACGTCAATGATGCTGCGTCGACGGATTCTGAGCTGCGGCAGGAGTTTCAGCAACTCCTCAGGCAATGGGACGAACACCGCCGTAGTCCCCACGTCACAGTGAGTTCAAACATGACTGTTGATTTCGACTGTGAAGCCTATCTGGAGATGGTGCGGCTGGGCAGACCCCTTCTTCCGCTAGCCATAGAGGAAATGAAAGGAGGCCATAACTGGCTCTTCCACGTCGTTAAGGATATCACCGGGTTGACACCGCGCGATATCGAACAAGAGTTGGATGTGTCATTCGAGGGCAACCTCACCTACTTGTATGTGCTCTGGTGGGAGATAGAGGGCCGCAAGGCTTGCCGCGTCGATTCGTCCCCCGAGAACTAAAGGGGTCCGGTACTTTATTTGGTGGATAAAGAACGGAATAGCACAAGGTGTAAACGGCGCCGCAATGCCGATATATGAAAGGTCACCGCTGTGGGCTGCGTAGGCGTGGGGCTTCGGTCGCATCCGTCGCATCGCGTGCGTCGAAGGGGGAGCGGCGTGCCATGCACGCCACACGAGACTCGGCCGATAGAACCATAGGTCGTAATTATCGGTCTGTAACTACTTTTTCGGTAATGTGTTACGGCTGAATAGGGTCTGTTCCTAGTAGTCCAAAGTGCAGGGCTACAGACTCCGCTTCCTGCCCTGGGTGTAGCCGAGGCGGCCCCAGATGGCCTTCTGGAGCCTATGCAAATCATAGCGGCCGTTCTCGGTCCTGGGCTGATAGTCGCAAGCGTCGCCGGTCGAGTCGATTCAGGGAGGCATTCTCGCCGGAGACGTTCTCATCCGTCACAAGAACCGCATGGGCAACAATGTGCATTCGTGAGACATAGGTTACACGTTTTCAAGAGAGATAGGTGGCGCTGTTATATCAGACGGTTAGCTTGCAGTCTAGCCGAGGGCACGAGGCGAACTTGACGGTCGCCATAGAAGAGGCGCACGGTCTGGTTGTGTTCCTCCACCCGGACGTATTGACCGGCGACGCCCATCCCGACGAGAATGCGGCAGTTGTGGAAACTGATGCAGCCGGCGGGATGGACTTTGCGAAGCAGACTATGGGGTGGGTATTCAATAGACGGCAAGGCATTCGGTCGCGATCGTACACTGGGCTTCCAGCGAGGACGTGTCGAGATAGGGAAACAACTCACGTTGCAGGGTGCCATGGAGGCGTTCGACCTTGCCTTGGGTTTGCGGGTGGTAGATTCGGCCGTGGCGTGGGCTGATTCCCAGACGCACCAGGCGGCTTTCAAACCAGGAAATACCGATCCGTCCGCGGTTGCCGAAGTAGTTGTCTGAAAGGATCGCTTCGGGCATTCCCACCTGGCCCATGACGTTCCACAAGACGGTCCAGGCGGTCGGATATTGCGTATTGGGGCAGGACGTGACGGCCAGCAAGTAGCGAGAATGATCGTCGAGGATCGTCAGGGGATAGACGGGGCGACGTTGGATTTCCAGATGCGCCTTGAAATCCATTTGCCAAAGTTGGTTGGCGCCCGGCGCCTCGAAGCGTTGGAGCGGCGGGGTTGGTGTGGGCACTTCGTGGACGCGTGCATTTCGCTTGAGAATCGCATGCACCGTCGTGACAGAAGGGATCGCCAGAGACGTCGTCCTGGTCAAATGGGCACGAATCTTGGCCGCTCCCCAATGGTAGCGGTCGTGCACTGCGACAATCGCCTGTTCAATGGTCGTCTCGGTCCGCTGTGGGCTGTGGTGTGGGCGTCGGGACCGATCTCGCAGTCCCGATGAACCGAAGCGACGGTATCGGCTGAGCCACTTGTAGCCTGTCTTGCGGGAGACGCCATATTGGCGACAGAGTTCAGCCAAAGGCGTTCCGCCCAGCACGTGCCTGACGAAACTCAATCGGACATCGAACACGGTGGCGACTCCTTTCCAGGGCATCGAAATCCTCCTTTCTTCCGCTACGCTCCAGAAAGGAGGATTGTACCCCAGCGCCACCTATGTCTCTTCAAAGATTGCTACCCATGTACATTGATACAACAAAACCTGCCCATCCTACGAAACTGGTTTCACTCCTTTCGCACCTAGTATTCACTTGCCTCATCCGGTGTATTCTGCTATAATGAGCCCTTGGAGAAGCATTGAGGCGTGCGGTTGCGGGGAGTTGGGCCGGATAGCGAAGCGGCCTTCGGCGGGCTACTTTCCTCCCCAGACCCCATGTGCGGAAGGTTCCGACGTTCCGAATATGGTCTGGTGCTCTGGAGGATGCGCATAAGCAGGTCCGTTCTCATCGATCGCCACTGACCGAATTGATCGATATGTGACTTGGGAGGAACAGAATGAATTGTCGTGCTCATTGGTGCATAGCCATTCTAGCGATGATTGTCGGCCATCTCCAGGTTGCCGAGGCGGGGCCTGTCGTCTTCACAAACCACGACCCTTTCGCTGCTCCCGTGTACATCGGTTCAGCGGATTTGCATTATCGCCATGATATCACCGACAACGGGTACGACCCGGCGATCGACAACCTGACCAGTGCAACGTTGGCAATGCGTCTGATCGATGACGATGACGACCCTGCCATCGCGTCCTATGGCTCTATGATGTTTGATTTTGAGGGGGCAGACGATGAGGAACTGACCATACACGAAGGCGAGAAGGTATACGTATTAAGGGACGTGGGGGAGTGGCTCTTCGTACTGGACGGCAGTGGAAGACGCGGGTTTGTGCCGGCCTCGTACGTTGAACAAGTCGGTTCTGTACCAGAGCCTGAACTGTATGAATTGAGCTTGGACGGTGTTGGCCAAGGTGTCTGCGAGGTCGTTGGGGTGTGGCGCCACTATTCGATACCGGCTTCGTATCTAACCGACGGCATCCTGCGCATCAACATCAACCGGGTATTCGGCGATTTTGTCTTTGACGATGCCTATCTAACTGTAGCAGCAGAACGAACAGTGCCAGCCGTTCCCCTGCCCTCAAGCCTGTTGCTTGTGGCGTCCGGCCTGGTAGGGTATACGCGCCTCAACCGAAAACTCAGGTGAGAGGCGCACGTGGGGCTGGTTCGGAACAAGGAGTCGCTCGGCAGGATGGCCTTGGGCTGTCCGATAAGACTACCCTCGCCTCCGTGGCGAGGGTAGGTTGATTCGGACGAACGAGTCAGTTGCGCGCCGCGAGCAAGGGCTTACTGCTCCTGGGCGGTTCTGTTGATGAGGTACTTGGCGACGACTTTGTTCAGGCCGCCCTGGGCGGGTGTCTCGGGGGTATGGTTCTGGAGGATCTCCAGGTCCGTCTTCCAGGCGACGTCACCCGGCGCCAGGAGAAATATACTGCCCGGCTCATAGTGGGTGAAGAGCTGCCCGTCCTTGTAGTAGTAGTGGGTCTGGCAAACCTCGGTGTCGTAGCCCCGCATGAGCGGCGGAATGTCGTGGGGGATGAACCAGAGTTTGATCTCCCGCTCGGCGTCCTCATGGTTGGCCGAGGCGTGGATCAGGTTGTCCAGCCGGTCGCTGATCATCTTCCCTTCGTCGTCGTAGATCGGGACCACCGTGCCCAGGGCTCGCAGGCAGCCGGGCCTTTCGTCGCGGGCCTTGTGCGGGTTGGTCGGCCCGGCCATCTGACGAATGGTGTGTAGCGCGTTGGGGCCCTGGTAGACGATCGCGATCACGCGCCGCTTCCACGCGTCGGCGGGGTAATGAACCTTGCCGGTGATGTATTCGAGCAGGGCGGGGAAGAATGGCTTCTCAACATGCTCGATGTAGTGCTCCTCGGCCAGGAGCTTGTTGACATTGACGATCTTGGTCGCGGCAAACCGGGAGCCGGTATGGTATTCAGATAATTGCGAAAGGATGAACCCGGTGACGGAGTTTTTGAGGGCGTCCGGCTTGATCAATACGAGGGTCTGTTCCATCTTCTGTTCGTCCATCGACGAGCTTCCTCACGGATGAGGATCCGGTCTCGGATCCGACTTGAATAGGTCCTATAGGTCCCATAGGACCTATTCCGCCTTCGGCGGACTCTTCTGAGCGAAGAAAAAGGGCGTCTGCGCCCGGTCCGAGCGCAGACGCCACATAGTCAATTACATCTTGGCGACTTTTTCCATGATGTCGACGGTACGGTTCGAGTAACCCCACTCGTTGTCGTACCAGCTGACGACCTTGACGGTCTTGCCCTGGACCATGGTGCAAAGCGAATCGAAGATGCTCGAATGCGGATCGCCCACGATGTCGCTGCTGACGATCGGCTCGTCGCAGTAGGCCAGGATGCCCTTGAGGGGCCCCTCGGCGGCCGCTTTGATCGCGGCGTTGATCTCGTCCTTGGTCGCTTCCTTCTTCAGGTCGGCGACCAAATCGACGGCGCTGCCGGTGATGACCGGGACGCGGAGGGCGTAGCCGTCCAGCTTGCCGTTCAGCTCGGGGATGACCTTGCCGACCGCCTTGGCGGCGCCGGTGGTCGTCGGGATGATGTTCTGGGCCGCGGCGCGGGCGCGACGCATGTCGCTGTGGATCTGATCGCAGACGTTCTGGTCGTTGGTGTAACCATGAACGGTGACCATCAGGCCCTTCTCGATCCCGAAGGTGTCGTTGAGCACCTTGCTCAGGGGAGCGAGGCAGTTTGTGGTGCAACTGGCGTTGGAGATCGCCTGGGTATCGGCGGTGATCAGATCGTCATTGACGCCCAGCACGACCGTCGCGTCGATATCGTCCTTGGCCGGGACGGTCAGGATGACCTTCTTGGCGCCGGCCTTGATGTGGTCCATGTAACCGCCCTTGGGCGATTCCTTCTGGCGGAAGATGCCGGTGGACTCGACGGCGATCGTAACGCCCAGATCCTTCCAGGGCAGATCGGCCGGGTTGCGCTCGGCGACGACCTTGACGGTCTTGCCGTTGATGACCAGACCTTCAGGGCTGACCTCGACGGTGCCGTTGAAACGACCGAACACGGTGTCGTACTTGAACAGGTGGGCCAGCGCCTTGGCGTCGGCCAGATCGTTGATGGCGACCAGTTCCAGCTCGCCCTGCCGTTCCAGAATAATCCGTGCGACCGCTCTACCAATTCGGCCGAAACCGTTGATTGCTACCTTTGTTGCCATCGGTCATTCTCCTTACCTGATTCTTACCAATGTCAGTCTGTTGTCAAAGCGGTTAGGCACCTCCCTCCACGGGAGCATGCGCATACGAATGGGCTACTGTAGTGAGGCCCCCCGGCGATGTCAAGACATTTTGCCCCCGCGTGGGGCGAGCCGCCCCGCTCGCCCGGCTGGCTCGGTTTCCGGGGCTCTACTGGCCGCTTCGGGACCGGCGGATGGGCTTTTCCTGCACGAAACGGCTGATGTTGCGGATCGCCTGGCGCAGACGCTGCTCGTTCTCGACCAGGGCGATGCGCATATACCCCTCGCCATTCTCGCCGAAGGCGGCGCCTGTGCGGTTGCCTACGGGATACTCTTGCGGGGTGTGGCTTGTGGGGGTGTCCTACCCGGCCTCCAGAGCCTGATAGACTCTGCCGTGCTGCTTGAGCCAGTGGATATCCCCTTGCTCGGCGTGTTCGGCGACGTCGCGCAGCAGTTGGACAGTCTCGGCTTCGTAGCAGGGCTCAGTTTCGTCGTCGGGCGGGATTACAGCTTCAACCTCGACCGCCACCACGAAATCTCGCGTTCGAACCAGCCGCGTTCGCAGGACTCGCTTGCCGGGAATCCTCATCCTCAAACCTCATCGAAAAAGTGAACCGTGACCAACTTGGCTACCTCGCTGCGAGGCAGATAGGACCAGACGGCCTTGAACTCCGTTCCGTCGGGCAGTTGTTCCTGGACCTCGACAGCAGGGTTTGGCTGGTCGTCGGGGCGCTCCCGAACCAACTGCCCGGCCTCCAGGCCGAAGACTGCCTGCCATTCCAGGATGCCTCGCTCTTCCAGGCGTTGGACTGCATGCTCTCCCACGACGTATCTCTCCTCTGCGACCAGTCGGCGGATCGTGTCATACAGCTTTGCCATTGAGGAGGCATCCTCTTCTTACACCAGTGACCAGGGCTAGCCATGAAGACCATTATAGCGTCTCCAGCCGTGATTTCAAAGGCGCGCACGGCAGAGGACCCCGCATGCCCTCCCCGTTGGTCTGGGCTCTACTGGCCGCTGCGGGACCGGCGGATGGGTTTTTCCTGCACGAAACGGCTGATGTTGCGGATCGCCTGGCGCAGCCGCTGCTCGTTCTCGACCAGGGCGATGCGCATGTAGCCTTCACCGTTCTCGCCGAACGCGGCGCCGGGAGCGATCGCGACCTCGGCGTGCTCCATCAGGTCCATGGCGTAGTCGATCGTGCCCTTGCCGCGCAGGTGCTCTTCGGCGACCTTGGCCCAGACGAACATGCTCGCGCGGGGCCTCTCGACCTCCCAGCCGATCCGCTCCAGGGCGTCGCAGACGGCGTCGCGGCGGATGCGGTACTTCTCGTTCTGGGCGGTCACCAACTCGTCGCAGTGCCGCATCGCGATGATGCTGGCGATCTGGACCGCCTGGAAGATGCCATAGTCGTAGTAGCCTTTGATCGTCGCCAGGTAGTTGATCATTTCGCGGTTGCCGGCGACGAAACCGACCCTGAAACCGGCCATGTTATAGGGCTTGCTCATGGTCGTGAACTCGACGCCGACGTCCTTGGCGCCCTTGGCCGAGAGGAAGCTCGGGGGTTTGTACCCGTCGAAACAGGTCTCGCCGTACGCGAAATCGTGGATGACGGTGAACTTGAACCGCTTGGCTAGATCGACGACCGTCTCGAAGAAGCCCTCCTCAACCGTCATGGCGGTCGGGTTGTGCGGGTAGTTCAGGATCAGCAGTTTGGGCTTGGGGAACAGGTGTTCGCAGACCATTGCGATCGTGTCGAGGAACTCCTGGTCGTTGCCCAGCGGGACGGTAATGACATTTCCGCCGGCCAGGACGACGCCGTAGTTGTGGATCGGGAACGCCGGGTCGGGCACGACCGCCGTGTCGCCCGGGCCCAGCATCGCCAGGCACAGGTGACTGAACCCTTCCTTCGAGCCGATGCAGGCGAGCACTTCGCTCTCCCAGTCGAGTTCGACGTTCCACTTGGCGGCGTATTTCTTGGCCATCTCGTTGCGCAGGCCTTTGATTCCCTTCGACGCGCTGTACCGGTGGTTGCGCGGGTCTTTGGCGGCCTCGCTGAGCTTGTCGATCACGATCTCAGGGGCCGGGTCCATGGGATTGCCCATCCCCAGATCGATGATGTCGGCGCCTTGCTGGCGCTTGGCCAGTTTCAATGCGTTGAGGCGTCCAAAGAGGTAGGGGGGCAGACGCGTGATTCGCGTCGCCGGTTCGATGCGGTATTCCGGGCTGTCGTTGTCGCTTGGCATAGCTGATTCCTGTACGGCGGGTTCGTCCCGCGCCGATCGTTTCTGTGAAGTGGGTCCCGGACCCACGCGCTAACCACGCATTCTAGCACCTCGCGGGCCATTTGCCAAACCGAACAGGCCGGTAGCAGACCATTTTCCCCGCGATCGCCGGAGTTGGGGGCTATTCAAGCACTATAGAATACTTCGGAGATATCCCGCCGCTTGCGACAGTTATTGTAGGGGGCTCGGGCCAATGCGGGCAGCGGGCAGGCTGTCACTGTTGGCTGTTCAATTCCTCGCGTCACGGCGCCGTGGTCGGTTCGATGATCGCCGTCATGCCGCCGCGGGCCGCCATGGTGATCGGGAGAACGGTTTGCGAGGTCACTGTGAGTACGGTTCGTTCGGCATTGCGCGAGCCCTTCACGTCGCCAAAGAGCGTGGCTTTGTAGGGCACGCCCTCGTCCAGGAAGGCCAGCGAGATCTCTACCTCGCGGCCGTCCTCATCGTTCATGCCGCCAAGGAACCAGCGGGAGCCGCTTCTTCGCGCGATGACAACGCAGTCACCCGGCTGGGCGAGAAGGACGCGGACATCGTCCCAGACGGTGGGGGCCTCCTCGAGGAACTCGATCTCGGGGCCGTACTGATCGCGGCTGGCGTAGGCCCGGCGGATCGACTGACGCGCCCCGTGGTAGACCACGAGCTGCGCCATCTCGAACAGCTTGGTGCGCCCGTCCTGGCCGCTGTAGAGCGTGGGTGTGTGGTCATGGGCGCCGACGAGGTGTCGGGTGAAGGGCAACATGAGTTCATGGGTGAGGGTCGGCCTGGTCTCGCGGCCGCCCCCGCCTTCCTGGGTCAGCAGGTTCGGGTAGGTGCGCCGCATCCCGTCGGCGATGTACCCGTCGTGAATGTTCAGGACAAGTTCGTACTTGGCCGCGATCGCAACGAGGCGGCGCAGCCATTGGATATCCTCTTGGCTGTTGCACGCGACGAAGCCCGGCTTCAGGGCCGTGACGCCCCAGCCGGCCAGCGTCTTGAAGACCTGCTCGACCTCGTGCTCGCCGTAGGGCTTCAGGGTGCCTCCGTTGACATAGAGCGAGAGCCCCACGCCCTTGGCTTTGCCGTACCGAATGACCTCGGGCATGTCGATGTCGATGTGGTTCAGCGACCCGTAGAAGCGCTTCCTGAACTGAAGGTAGGGCACGTACCCCTGGGCGACCGTCATCGGGTTCCCGTACGTGTTCTGGATCCAGTCCTGACCCTTGAGTTTCTGGCGCGTGCTCGCGGGCATGTGTTCCTTGAAGTGAGCGATGGCTTCATCGCTCCAGCGGCGCTCGGTGCCGTACCAGCTCCAGTCGATGTGAACCCAGTCGATGTTATGCTGGGCGGCAAAATCCATGTTCCGCTTGATGTTCTCCGTTTCGATTGCGCCCGATCTGTCAATGAACTTGCCTGGCTTGATCCAGGAGGTGTCCTTCAGCGCGCAGGGAGGATTGAGGTTCTCGATGAGGTGACGCCGCTCGATCAGCCCGGCCGCGTTAGGCGCGAGGATCAGGCCGCGCCAGGTCAGCGCGGTGGGCGTCGCCAGCGTGAGCTTGCCCTTGCGAAAGTGCGGCTGGAGCGTGTGCTCGGCCTTCTGCTTGAGCGTGCAGGGCGGCTGGTTCGCGACGTGGGCCTCGAACAGCGACGCCATGGCGCCGTCACCCAGTTCGATCGTCAGCGGGATCATCGCCGAATCGCAGGCGTTGATCGGTTTCGCTTTCCCCTCGTATTGCGCTTCGGTCCACTTGATCGGGTGAACACCGAAGTCCTGGGCAAAGCGAAACTCGGTCGCTTCGGTCGAGACCAGGGCGCCGTCCAGAGCCGGTTGCCTGGGCAACACGTAGCGAAACGCAACGCCCTCGTCGTACGCGCGGATCTCGATGTGGAGCTTTCGGTGCGGCGCGGCCCGCTCGCGCAGCTTGACTGTCAGATGGTTGTAGCGATCGGGAACGACCTCACGCTCACCCACGACCGGCTTCCACGCGGTGTCGACCGATCCCGTCTCCGTGCCGCTCGCCTCAAACGCGCCGAAGGGCTTCTCGTCCAGATTCAAACCCAGCGCTGACTCGCGAATCACGGCCCGGCCGCCATACGTCACATCATAGCAGGGCGATCCCTCGACGAGCTTGACAGAGAGAACATTCAAGCCGTCCGGCGACTCGCAGGTGTAGCCCTCGACGGCTCGTCCAACCGACGACAGGGCGATCCACACGGTTAGGACCGTCAATAGAAGTGAAGATCGTGTCAGCATGTTTTCTCCCTCCGCTTGCGAGCAGGGCGTCGATTCATATCCGCCGTTGTCTCGTGGTCTCCCGGGCCGCGCCCGCTACCACCACGCCGGATTGTTGTCGAGGAACTCCAGGACGGCCTGGTACTTGGGGGCTTCCTCGACTGGCTGGCCGTGGTATTCGAGCAGGCCCCACGAGCCCCATTTCGAGTAGGTTCCCATCGACGAGAAGATCGCGGCCAGGGCGCCGCCGTTCCGCCTCCAGCCGTCGAGATAGTCGAGGTACAGGGCGCCCATGTTAGGGTGTCGATTGGCGGCATGGAACAACTCCATCAGTTGCTCGTTGTTCTCGGCGCCCCCGTGACCGACGAGGTGTTGGCCCGCCTCATAGGCGACCAGCTGCAGGTCGCCCTCCGAGGCGAGTTGCGCCTGTTCGGCGATGGTTTCGTTGCCCTGAGCGATATACTCCGCGCACCGATCGAGCACCTCATCGACGCTCATCTGGGCGACTTCGTTCTGGGTCTTCGGGTTGCCCAGGGCGTTGCCGAAGTAGGGGGCGACGCCGAGCGCGTCGGCGTGCTCGTGCGCTTCCTCGAAATCCAGCACCTGCTCGCTGGTCCAGGGATTGGCGCTCTGGGCGGCCAGCACGCGGACGAGACGATCGGCGCCGCCGAAGACCTCTTCCCAGATCGCGAAGATCTCCACCGCACGCCGGGAATAGTAACGCAACTGTGCCTGATAGTCGTTGTCGCTGAGCCCCAGTTCCTTACCTTGGTCGCGACAGTACCGCGCCTGGGCGAAGATGCCGTTCCAGCATTCGTTGGAGTACTCGAGATAGATCGTCAGTTCAGGTTCGAGTGTCGCGCGGACCTGCTCGGCGAACTGACGAACGTAGTCGTCGGTCGCCCGGTGCGGCATGCAGAACCACGGGTCGGCGTCCAGCGTGTTGGCCAGTTCGATCAGGTACTCCAGCGCCACGCCCGCTTCGCCGCCTTGGGTCTGTCGCGCGGGGGTCGCGCGGTCGGACCAGTCGACCTGCTCGGAGTTGTTGGTCCGCTGAAAGTCCATGAAGCGCAGGACTCCGAAACGCTCCCAGCGTCGGAGGAAGTCCGGGTGGAACGGCTGCGTTTCGTGGGTCTCTTCGAACCCGGGCAGGATCATGCGAATGTTGCGGATCGGATCGGCCGGATCGGTCTCGCTGATGCGGATCGTCAGGATGTTCTGGGTCGATTCGACCTTGACCAGGATTCGCCCGGGCTGCTCGTCCACGACCTCTGTACCGTAGGCGAACTGAACCTTGCCGCGCCCCTCGTAGAGGCACGTGTAGATGCCTTCGGGATAGCCCAGCTTGGGCCGACTCAGGACGATCGAGTCGGCGAACTGCCCGTCGGCGCGCAGCGATTGGACCCAGCCGTCGTCGGTCAGATCGAGTGGGCCGCCCTGAGCGTAACCTTTGCCCGGGGCCTGGCTCTTGAAGGTCTGCGCGTGCTTGAACAGGTCGACGAACACGATCTCCGAAGACCAGTACGTGACACCGCCCAGATTGATGCCGAGCGCCGATTCGGCGTTCGGCGCCTCTTGCCCACCGGCGACGCCGGCCAGGTGAAACGTTGCGAGCACGACGGCGCCTAGAACCATTATTCTCATGATCTTTTCCTCGGGTACTCTCAGTGTTTCTCTAACGCGACAGCTTCGAGGTGAATTCGTACGTGCCGGAGTTGGCTTCGAAGACGACGTAGTCGCCCTCCAGGCGGACGAAGCGGACGTGGTCGCCCGAATGGATATACGCGGGTCCCTCGTTGACGAATTCCTCTCGGTCGCTCGGGACGTAGATCGTCGCCGTCGTGTTTGCCGGGATTGCGACCTTAAGCGTGAACGTCTCGTCGCGGATCTCCCAGATGCTCTCGATCGTGCCGTACATCGATTCGTGTGACGCGCGGACCCAGGTGATGTCACCCAGCAGTTGCGGCTTGATAATGATGTGCTCGAAGCCGACCGCTTCGGGGTCGAGGTTGATCCCGGCCAGCACCTGATAGAACCAGGCGCTGATGTGTCCGAACATGATGTGGTTGCGCGACGCGCCGCCGTCCCACTGCTCCCACAGCGTGGTCGCGCCCTGGGCGATCCAGTGCCCCCAACTCGGATAGGTCGTCTGGGTCGCCATCGTGTAGACGACGTCGGCTCGATCACCCGCGGTCAGCGCGTCGATCAGGTACTTCGTGCCCAGAATGCCCGCGTCGAGCTTGCCCTCGTTCTTCTGGACTAATGTCACGAGGTTGTTCAGGACCTTCTGCCGCGCTTCGGGCGGGACGAGTCCATGAGTCAAAGCGCAGCTCAGCGCCGTCTGCGTGCCGCTCTCGTAGAGCCCGGTCTCGGCGTCGAACAGTTGCTTGTTGAACGCCTCGCGGATCTGTAGCGCCAGATCGCTGTACTTCCGCGCGTCTTCGGTCTTGCCCAGCAACTGCGCGATCCGCGCGACGATCAGAGCGTCGCGATAGTAGTAGCCCGTCGAGGTGATCTTCTCGGGCGTCTTCGACTTGGCGGGCACCCAGTCGCCCAGCCCGATCGAGACGATGTGGTTGTCGGCCTTGCTGGTCAGATAGTCCACGTAGCGTTTGAGCCGGTCGTAGTGCTCGGCGAGGATGCGCGTGTCGCCGCGGTACTGATAGAGGTACCAGGGGATCAGGACGTAGGCGCTGTCCCAGGCCGGGCCGTTGCCCCAGTGGTAGCCCCAGCCGGCGGTCGGGACGATGCCGGGCAGTTCGCCGCTGTCGCGCTGCTCGTCCTTGAAGTCGTTCATCCATTTCGTATAGGCGGCCGCGGCCGCGAAGTTGTACAGACCCGTCTCGGCCGCCAGGTGCGCGTCGCCCGTCCAGCCGTTCTTCTCGCGATGGGGACAGTCGGTGGGGTAGCCATGGAAGTTGCCGATATACGCCCAGAGCGTGGCTTGCTGGATCTTGTTGAACAGATCGTTGGAGCACTCGAACGAGCCGGCCCGCTCGAAGGCGGTGTGCACGACCCGGCCCTGCAGCATGTCGCGGTCGGGCTCCTCGGCCAGTCCTGTCACCTCGACGTACTGGAACCCATGGTAGACGAACTGCGATTCCCAGGTCTCGACGCCGTCGCCCCGGAGGATGTAGGTGTCCTTCTGGAAGTCACTCTCCTTGACGTGGACC
>JANQFY010000295.1 GCA_028277585.1 Sedimentisphaerales bacterium | reverse complement strand
CGACCGCCATCAGCGAGGTGCCGACCTGGATGAAGTAGTCGACCAGCAGATTGATGTTGGCGGTCGACTACAAAGCCGATTTCGACCTGATCAAAGAGCGGACTGACGGGACGGACATCGTCATTCGCGGCTGCGTCGATCCGAAGCTGATCGAACGGAAAGACTGGGACACGCTCCAGGAATCGATCGACCAACTCGCCCAGAAGTCACGTGACATGCCCAATTTCGTCTGGGGCTGCGGCTGCGTCACCTACGACACCACCATCGAAAGCATGCAACGCTTCAGAGACATGTGCCTTAGCGCTTGAGTTCGACGTGCCATTCGTCGATGACGCGGCGCTCTTTGGTGAGCTTCAGGCCGGTCTGCCGGGCGAGGTTGTCCAGCAGTTTGTCCAAGTAGTAATTGTACTTCTCCCGGAAGCGGCGATGAGCCCTGACTCGCGACGAGTCGTCGCCGGACCATGAAACCTCTGCGTCGGAAGACAGGGTGTCGTCGAGGAAACGCCGGCCCGTTCGATTCTCCACGTGCCCGAGCAGTTGTGACAGCGAGCCCGAACCACTGCCTTCGTAGATCGAAACGTTGTTGCCCGGCACGGCGACGAACAGGTGGATGTGATTCTCACGGCTCGCGCCGGGCAGGGCGTTGTACTGGAAGATCCCTGTCGCCCTCACGACCGGCGTGTCGACGCGCTGTTTCTTGAACGTGATACGCTGGCCCGTCTCCTCGAGCACGAGGCGTTCCAGAATGCGTACGCACTCTTCGATGGGCGCGTCCTGTCGGGCGACCCAATCGCCCCTCAATCGCAGATTCAGCACTTCCTCAGCCCCACTGTACTCAGCGATCCCGAGCCCACAGACGTACTGGAGAACTTCCGAGAGTTTCAGGAACCCGGTCCCGGTGTAGCGCACTTCGGGCTGAGGTCCGTCACCCCATTGCAGAACATAGACCGTATTCAACAGCGCCGCCTCAGACGCTTGCTGCGATTCACCGCCGATACCAAAGGGACGCCGCGCCGACGGAATCGCTGGGCCGACGCGCTTGAGCGCCTCGTTTGCGCCGAGCCTGTACATCGTTGCCAGGGTCTCCGGCGCAGCATTGCGAGTCGCTGGCTGTTCCGCTCCGAACGGCGCAGTCCCATCGCCATCGATGGTGAAGCCACGCCTATGATCGACAACATACCGCAAGCCGCGAACCTCGTCGGCAACCGTACTCCCGTCCGGCAGACTGGGAGAGAACACTCGATCGGAATCTGATGTGTTGATTCGGGCATTCACGAATCTCAGCCTGGGAACGTGCTTTCCTGAAGGTGTCGGAACGTGGGAGGGGGATTGGGACCATACCTCGACTGGAAACCAAACGCCCGATTCGATCTCGGCGAACTTGATGTCTTCGCGCTGGACGAGTTGGCCCTGCCTGATGCGTTCCGTTCGGGTGGGAATGTACCCGCGCTTTGGGTCGACGACCGCCGACGTAACGGCGCCGTACCCGAAGTCTATCAGCAAGCGATACTGCCCGTCTTCGGCCGGTTCAACATCGATACTTCTCCTGTCCTCCAAGGCGTCACTCAGCATTCTTGCGATAGAATGCCCCAGATATCGCCAAGCCACCTGCCCATGGGGATCGGAGATGTACTTGTCTGGAAAGATCGAGGCGGCGTACACGACGGCCCCATTGCGCTTGATGTGTTCGCATATCTCAATCGATCTGGCGCCGTCCCAGAGGCGCGTGCTCGCCTCCAGATTCCCATACTCCTCTCGGATGCAAACGCGCCCTTGCGGATCGAAGGCAACGCGTCTTCTTTCCAGTTGCCTGCCGGGCCATTGCGATGAAGCCCGTGTCGACGTGATCACGGTGCACCGGTAGTTCGTGATGGCCTCGAGTCGCTTCTGCATTTGTTTGAGAATGTATTGCAGATTGGGTGTCGCGCGGATTGGCTCGCCGCCGGCCCGGGTCGACGCTGTGACAACGACCCAGAGACTGGTCGCCAGAATCGTCCGTATGGTTCGTCCCCTCATAGTCTTCCCTCCCACTCCAATTCGCTTCATTGTCATGTCCCCCCATCCAGACCCCCCGGATGGCATGTGCCGCATCGTCCTGTACACCAGTATAGCGAAACACGCGATTTGACGCAACTCGTGGCAGATTGTTGTCGGATTTCTTCATTGCGTTTCGCGCCATGCTCGTCTAAGCTTCCGCGTGAAAAGCGTGTGTATCGGCAACGGTACGCGGAGAGATCGTGACTTTCGACTGAGGTCGGGAGTTGCGATCGGGCGGCTGTGTGTTCCTTCTCGGGATCGACGACGGGGCGGCCTAGCTTGGTCGAGACGTCTGTCCACAGCGGGGTGCGCGGATTCTCACAGACAGTGTGACGTTTTGTGACGAAGGGAGAACTATGGACTTACAGGGGAGTCGATGGGGTGTCGCTCTGTTGTTTGTCGCGGTTGTTTGCGGGCCGCAGGCAAGGGCCGAGAAGGCGAGCCAGGGGCGACCCGACCCCAACGAGACGGTCTACCTGGACGACATGGTTGTCACGGCGACCAGCGACGAGGAGAGCACGTTCGATTCGATGCGGTCGGTTACCGTAGTCGATCGCGCGGAGATCGAGGGCAAGAACCAGTTGTCCATTCTGGATACCCTGGACGATCGGATCGGCGTCTGGATCGAGAAACGCACCGCCACGACGTCCGACCCCGTGATCCGGGGGCTCTCGGGCGCGAATCTGCTGGCGCTGATCGACCGGAACACGCTGACCACCATGTGGGGCGAAGGGGGCTTTGCGGGCGACGACATGTACGGCAAGATCGACGCTGAGTCGATCGAGCGGATCGAAGTGGTGCGCGGGCCCTCGTCGGTGTTGTACGGCACGAACGCCCTGGGCGGCGTGATCAACTTCATCAGCCGAGAACCCCCGCTGGACTACACGCCGGAAGGGTGCGAATTCGGCGGGCGCGTCAAGGGCTCATACGGTTCGGCCGCCGAGTACGGATTGGGACGCGCCGAGACGTGGGGCGCTTCGCCCAACGTGCGTTACATCGTCGGTGTCACCGGACGCGATATCGACAACATGCGGGCTGGCGGGGACGTCGGCGAGATCGATCCCTCCGGCGGGCGGGATCGTAGCGGTGACATCAAGGGCGAACTCATGCTGGGCGAGGGCCAGTACCTGGACTTCAGTTCGCAGGTGATGCATCGGCCCGAGGTGTACCGCTCCTACCGGCCCAACCAGGTGAACCGCAACGACCGGACGGGGCTCTCGCTTGGGTACCGCTCCTATGTCATGCCGTTCTTCGACGAGTTCGAATGGCGCGCCTATCATCAGTACAAGAAGGACGAGCGGGAATGGCTCGATTCCGAGAGGGAGGGCGTCGCCCGGTGGAGCACGTACTCATCCGACCTGATTCTCAAGAAAGAGCTCGGTCTGTCGCACGAACTGACGGGCGGGCTCCACTACCATCTGGACCTGGCTGAGAGTCCCGACGATGAGCAGTTCACGATCACTACGCCGGCGACCGGCGAGCAGAAGGCTTCGCCGGATACCGACTGGCACAACGTGGGCGTCTTTCTCCAGGACCAGTGGCGCCTAACGTCGCAGACGAGCGTGATCGGGAGCATTCGCTACGATTCGTTCCGCTTCGGCGCGGACGAGAACGTCTTCTACACCATTCCCGGCTCGACTTCGGCCGAGAACGTCGCGACGACCGATCCGGGAACCCTGACGAAAGAGGCGGTCACCGGCGGGCTCGGACTGCTCTACGAGATCACCGAATCGTGGAACGTGCTCGGCTCGTGGTTCCGAGGGTACCGCCTGTTCCCGCCGAGCTTCGGCCTGCGGCAGACGGGGTACGGCCTGCTGGCGCCGAACGGGCTGCTCGACCCGGTGACGGGGGACACCTACGAACTCTCGACGCGCATCCGGGGCGACGTGGTCAGCACGACCCTGACGGGCTACTACACCGACTTCCACAATTTCCAGCAACCCGTGCCCGGGACGTACAACGGAATGACCTCCTACGATTTCGACGGCAGCGGCACGATCGATTCGGACGAGGGCGTCTTCGTCAACGCCGCGGATGGTGACGCCTACGTCACCGGCGTCGAGTTGGAGTGCGAAGTCAACCTGGGTTCGCTGTACGAGGACCTCACCGGCTGGCGTTTCTTCTGGGGTGTCATGTGGAACTACGGTCGGATGCAGTTCCCCGACGAGGCGGAAGAGCCCCTACGTCACACGCACCCGATTCGCGGGCTCGTGAAGCTGCGCTACGACGATCCGACGCCCAAGAGGAAATGGTGGGTCGAGTTCGTCGCCGATATGGTCGATCAGTTCGACCAGGTCAGTGATTCACGGCTCAATGGCGACGTGGGCTATCGCGCGGACCCCCAGGACCCGGCCTCGGGCCTGCTGCGCGACTACGGCCTGCCCGGCTACACCGTACTCGATCTGCGCGGCGGATATCGGTTCACCGAAAATATGCGGATGACCGCGGCGCTGGAGAACATCCTGGACAAGAAGTACCGCAGCGCTCACAGCCGCATGGACGCCCCGGGCCGAAACTTCGTCGTCGGCCTGGAGGCGCGGTTCTAGGCGCTTGCCCCGAGCCATCGCGGACCAGATGGTGACGCTTGAAGACGGGCAAGACATCTGATACAAGATGGAGCGACACGGACCTTTCGTGAAAGAACGGAGATTGGTGTGGATTCTCAGGATGTGCACGAGCCCACGTATTCGATCCTGGCTTCGCCAGCGAACTGGGTCGAGGGCGAGGCGATCGCGCAGCTCAAGCAGGTCGCGTCGTTGCCCGGCATCGTTCGTTGCTTTGGCATGCCCGATCTGCATCCGGGCAAAGGAATCCCGATCGGCGTCGCGGCGGTTGGCTGCGATCGGATCTATCCGCATCTGGTGGGCAATGACATCGGGTGCGGCATGGCGCTGGGCGCCACCGACCTGAAGCGGCGCAAGTTCAAGCGCGACAAGGTAGTCAAGAAGCTCGTCGGCCTGGAGTCACCCTGGGCTGGAGAGATGAGCGCCTGGCTGGCTGAGCGGGGCTTCGCAACCGATCTGGCGGACGAAGCGCTCGGCACGATCGGAGGAGGCAACCATTTCGCCGAGTTGCAGGCGGTCGAGGAGGTCCTCGACGACGGGCGCTTCGCGGCGCTGGATCTCGACACGGATCGGCTCATGTTGCTCGTACACAGCGGGTCGCGCGGGCTGGGCGAGTCGATCCTGCGGTCCCACGTGGACGCCCACGGCGTGATGGGACTCGCCAGTGACTCGCCCGAGGCGATCGACTACCTTCAGAAGCACGATCGCGCGATCGCCTGGGCGAAGGCCAATCGGCGGCTCATCGCCCATCGCTTCGCCGAGCAGATCGGCGCCGACTATCGGCTGTTCCTGGACCTCTGTCATAACAGTGTCACCCGGAAGGAGTCGGATGGGCAGATGCTGTGGGTGCACCGCAAGGGCGCGGCCCCGTCGGATAGCGGACCAGTCATTGTGCCGGGCACACGCGGCTCGCTCAGCTATCTGGTCAGTCCCATCGGCGATCAGCAGAACAACGGATGGTCGCTGGCGCACGGGGCGGGTCGCAAGTGGAACCGCCGTTCCGCCAAGGCGCGGCTGCGCGGCCGGTTCAAACCCCAGGCGCTCACCACGACGGAGATGGGCAGTGCCGTGATCTGCGAGGACAGGGACCTGCTCTACGAGGAGGCGCCTCAGGCGTACAAGCACATCGATCGGGTGATTCAGGACATGGTCGATGCCGGCGTGATCGCAGTGCTCGCGACGCTGCGGCCTCTCGTTACCTACAAGGTCAGGCGGTCCCATGATTAGCTGGCTGCAGATCACCGCCGGACAAGGGCCGGACGAGTGCGCGTGGGTGGTCGCTCGCGTGTTGGACCAACTGCGGCGCGAGGCGCAGGATGCGGGTTGTGAGATCCGCCTGCTGGAAGCGATCCCCGGGGGCAAACCCCAGACGTTGAAGTCAGCTCTTGTGGCGATCGAGGGTGAGGGTCTTGGGCCTCTCATCGAGGGTTGGCAAGGGACGATCCAATGGGTGGGGACGAGTGCGTTTCGACCTCATCACAAGCGACGGAACTGGTTCGTGGGTGTCCGCGCGTTCCGGCCGGCTGAGAAGACGGCCTGGAATTCCAGCGACCTGCGTATCGATTGCATGCGTTCCTCGGGGCCCGGCGGTCAGCACACCAACAAGACCGAGAGCGCCGTCCGTGTGACACACGTGCCCACCGGGATCAGCGTGATCGCCCAAGAGGAGCGGTCCCAGCATCTCAACCGCAAGCTGGCCCTGAGCCGCCTGGCCGACAGCCTGAACTATGCGGACCAGCAGGCCGGACAACAGCAACAGAAGGAACGCTGGACCTGTCACATCACCCTGGAACGAGGCAACCCCGTACGCGTCTACCAGGGTCCCAAGTTTCAGCGTCGGCGCTAGGGAAGGCTCTTCGATTTCCCGGGCGCATCTCCTCCCCTTCATGGGGCGTCAAAGCGAGGCGACTCCCAGAGCGACCGCTCTACCTTTCGTCATGCCCGTTCCTCTGGCCGCGCCGTTCGCGTAGCAGTTCGATCTCCGACTCGATGCGTCTGACTCTTGCTCGGTCTCGTTCTCCCTCACCCACGCGTCCACTGCCGGCGCGTCTTTCGAACCAGGCTTCAGCCTTTCTGTCCAAGCTGACGATCTCTTCGCGGATTTCGATACGTTCGGCCCGAGTTTCGCAAAGATCGAGCTTGGCCAAGAGAGCCGCCTTCTTCAGGGCGGTGTGTTCCGACGCTGTCATGCGACCGGCGTCAACGTATCTCTGGGCGTTCTCGGCGATGCCCTCCAGCAGTTGATGTCGCTCCTGGAGTAATCGGTGCAGTTCCTCTTCGACCGCCGGACTCGATTCCAGTGTTGGGCGTTTCGCTTCCCGTTGGCAACCAGCCAGTGCGACGAGGGCAGCAGCGCAAGCGACGCGGCTCTCAATGGTTGTGACATGTCCGCACTCCTTTCCTCTTCGCTTCGGGCGACAGGTCGATCCGCAATTCTGTCTGCCGGCCCGTCAAGCAATGATCTTCAGAGCGACATACGGCACGAGGTTCAACAGAAGAAACGCCATCTTGAACAACCCGATGAAGCCGTAGATGACCACGTTGAACGTCTCGCGGGGCATGGGGAACCATTTGTGTTGGGTGCGATACACCAGATCCGGCGCCAGGCTGCACATCATCGTCCAGAAGACCAACAAGGTCCCGTTGAGGATCGTGCACCACATAAAGAAGTTCGTCAGCATCTGAGCGTCCATAACACGCCTCCCAATTCGAGAACGACACGTTCGCATCTTCTATCTCATCGCGGCCGCCACCGGAGGCCATTATGGACTCACCGCTTGCTTGAGTCAATTGATCGCACCGAGGCTCTTCCTACCAGAGTCCGGGCAGGAGGCGATGGCGGACCTGCTGGGTGTAGTCGGCGTAGCCGGGTAGTTCGTGTTGGAGGGTCTGGTCCTCGAGTGACGTCCGGACGACCAGGACCGCAATCGCCAGCGTCGCCGGGACCAGAGCAACGAGCGAACCGCCGGTCAGGGGGCCGGCCAGCGCCCAGAGGGCGGCGCCGACGTAACCGGGGTGACGCACGATTCGGTAGGGCCCCTTCGTGACAACCTGATGCGACCGGTCGCGTTGGATTCGCACCGTGGTCTCGAAGTGCGTGTTGACCAGCATCGCCCAGGTCAGGATGACGGTGCCCAGGGCGAACAGGGCAATTCCGAGGGCTGTCGACCACGGGCCTGGCGCGGTCCAGTAGTAGCGCCCCAGGTCCAGCCCCATCACGATCGGCGTGACGTAGAAGGCCAGCAGGCCGTAGATGGAGACAAGGGGCTTGTCCCAGGGCTTGGTGTCCTTCTTCGTCTTCCAGCGGCCCCGGTGGTTGACCAGTTCGGGATTCCTGGCAGCGACCAGCGCGATCTGGCCGAAGATGGCGACGAAGCTGACGGCGACGAAGAGCCACGCGCGGGGCAGGTCGATCGTCCCGGCCGAGGCGAACAGCAACAGCCCCTCGATCGGCGCCCCGAAGAAGCTCCCGACCAGCAGTACAATCCCCGATCTTTGCAGACGCCGGTCGGGCCGTGTGTCTGTTTCGCTCATCTGAATCCTCTCTGCACCACGTCCGATCCTACCATGAATGGTATTATGGACCGTGTCTCCACGTTGTGCAAGAGAGGATTCTCCCGTCGGATGCCGCTACGCGGCGCCGAGTTCCTCCTTGAGCTGGGCTTCCGCTTCGTGCCAGTTCTGCTCATCCTGGCCCGCCGTGCAGCCCCGTTTGCGCCAGATCGCTTCAGCTCGCTGGGCGATCTGCTCGTAGCTGACCGTTGGTTTCGGTTTCTTCGCCTTGGCCTTGGCGGTTTGTTTGGTCTGTCGGGATTTCCGGGTCGCTGTACTGCCCAGCGGTGCGACCTTGCCCGCTGTGCTCTTCTTGCGTCCACTCGCCTTGGCGGCGCTGCCTTTGGGCTTCTTGCTCGTGCTCATGGCTTCTCCTTCATCGCGATCGAGGGCTCCGCCTCGGGGTGCTCATCTCTTCCGGCCCGCCTGCCCGGCCGGACCACCATCATGCCCCCTCCCTACGATTCGCGCCGGCCGATCGTTCGTGCATTCGCGGCGCAGATGTGGTAGATTTTCCCACTTCGCCGCGGCGCAGCATGAGTGACGATCCCGGAAGGTATGACATGCATCTGAAGAGCGTAACGATCGACAGGGAGAGTTTCCCGACCGACGAATTCTATCCGTTCAGTCTCGACGTGCTCCGGCGGACCCCGCAAGTGCCCTTCACCACGCCGGTTACCCTGCTCGTCGGCGAGAACGGCACGGGCAAGTCCACCCTTCTTGAGGCGATTGCCCGCCGGGCGGCGATCCATATCTGGCAAGACCAGGGGCGGGCCCGCTGTCAGGTCAATCCCTACGAGAACAAGCTCTATCGCTGCATCTCGCTGCAATGGGCCGACGGCCCCGTTCCCGGCTCATACTTTGGCGCGTCGGTTTTTCGGGACTTTGCCCGCATCCTGGACGAATGGGCGTCCTCCGATCCGGGCCAGCTTGCCTATTTCGGCGGTCAGTCGCTGTTGACCCAATCGCACGGCCAGTCGCTCATGTCCTTCTTCAAGGCCCGCTACGCTGTGCGGGGGCTCTATCTGCTGGACGAGCCGGAGACGGCGCTATCGCCCAAGACCCAGATCGATCTGCTCGGGGTGCTCGCCAGGATGAGCGAAGCCGGGCATGCGCAGTTCGTTATCGCGACCCACTCACCTATCCTCATGGCCTGCCCCGGCGCGACCATTCAGAGCTTTGACCGCGTGCCCGTCGAGCCGATCGACTACGAAGAAACGGACCACTATCAGACCTACCGCCAGTTCATGATGGATCGCTCCCGATTCCTCAAGGGCAACGGCGATGACGAGAAGGCTCGCGAACCGAGCTGCTGATCGTTGGTTGGGCGGAACTGAACCTGCATCACCCCTGACTCGTTCGCGCGAGATCTATTCTTTGGTTCTGAGCGAAATGCTCATTAAGGAGCCCTTCTGCGCAGCCGATAGGGGCGGTGAAGTTACTTCCTTTTCAAAGACAGCTCTTGCGATTTCTGGTGTCGCAAGAGCTGTATTTTTGCGCACTGTATCGCTCGGGTGGCAGCGTCAAGGCCGCGGGCCTTGGCGATGGCGGGGCGCCGCGTCAAGTAGGACGAGCGTCCCCGCTCGTCTTCGTTTGGGATGGTTATCGCCGAGATTCGGGCTCTCGTCTGCCATCTTGAGTCGGCGCGACGGCGTATCACCCCATTCGGGGAAGAGACGAGCGTCCCCGCTCGTCCTACGTTTGGCCATCGTGTTCACAACCGGCGCGCCGATGCTCTAGTCGTCCTTGTCCTTCTTGCCTCCGAGCAGGCCGCCCAGGCCTTCGACCAGACCGGCGCCGGGCTTCTTGATTGCCTCTTTCAGCTCGTCGGGAACCTTGTCGCCCAGTTCCTCCTCGATCTTCTCGTCGATCTCCTTGAGGACGCGTTCCTTACCGGCCGCGACGAGCGCCTGTTTGAACTCCTCGGTGAGCCCCTTGGTGTCGAAGACCAGCCGCGGCTCGGTGACCGGTCCGATCACGCGGATCGTCGTGCCCAGTTCCTTGAGCACGCTCATGACCTCGGAGGTCTCCCGGGCGCCGAGTCCGAGGACGCCATCGCCTTCGCCTTTTGCCTGGAGATCCTTGAGACCCACCTTGAGGGTTAGGTCGATCGCTTCTTTGGTGAGTTGGCCCGTGAAGGTCCCGGAAGCCGACCCTCCTTGGAAGCTCAGACCCGCGTCATTGCCCAGCGAGGACTGAACCTTGCTCAGGTCGAAGCCCTCGAAGGTTCCCAAGACCTGCGGCGTCCCCGGCTGCGAATAGTCCATCGTCACCTTCAGCGCCGCGTCCGTCTCGTTCGACGTCAGCTCCATTGTCACCGGCTCGCCCACGGCTTCCGGCGCGTCGCTGAGGTTGGTCATCAGAATCAGGCTATTGCCGAACAGCTCCGACGGGATCTGGACCTTGTCGGCCAGCACTTCCTTGGCCAGCATCCGGAACGTCGGCTGGCCCGCCGCCTTGGCGCGGAGGTATTCCAGGTACGTTTCAGGTTTCTTTTCGGCCTCGACCGGCGCGTCTTCATCGCCCTGGGGGAGCCACTGGCGGAGCTTCTCCAACTGCTCCTTGATCTTCTTGGCGTCCTTGACATACTTCTCGAGCTTGGCGATGTCGTTGGCGTCGACGGTCGAGTCGTTCGGATCGAACGGTTTCTCTTCAGGGGCGGGCGCCTCGATGACCTCACCCGGGGTTTCGCGCAGTTGATCGAACTTGACGCCCGTGACTTCGACCTTCTCCATCACGAGCCGGCCCAGCAGGAGATCGTAAAGGCTCGCATTGGCGGCGACCTTCTCGATCTGCACCTGGTTCTGCGTCGGCGTCTGGGCGTCGGTGACCTGCAGCCCGGCGGCCGAGACATTGCCACCCAGGATCGAGATGCCCAGGTCTTCCAGGTTGACCTCGGCGCCGTTGGTCCTGGTCAGCGTGTCGGTGGCGTACTTCTTGACGGTCGTGTCCTGGAGGAAGTGACTGACGCCAAAGAAGCCGCCCACCAGCAGGACCGCCAGGACGATGCCCGCCTTGCGGACGTACTTGGTCTTGGTGAACATCGACTTGACGTCCTTGGCCCGTTTGCCGAGGAGCAGGCGATCGAGAATCCGCACCCACGCCTTGGAGTAGTACTTATTGAATTTCTCCGACTTCTCGTCGAGCTTGAGCATCATCTTGCGGAAGTTGACCACCGAGAAGGCCAGCGCCAGTCCGGCTACGGCGCCGATGACGGGGCCGACCACGAGTCCACCGGCCAGAGCGAACCGGCTGAAATCGGTCATGCCGACGACCGGGATCGACGACAGGGCCCCGAGCAGCCCGCTCAGCGACTCCTGGACCCAGGCGCCGATGTGGTAGAGCACCGGGGCGGCCGCCAGACTTAGGGCTTTGCCCAGCCCGAGCGAGAGCAGAAACAGCGCCAGATGGACGTTCAAGATCAGCACGATCACGATCAACGCGACGTGTAGGCCGGAGAAGCCCGGCATGAGCCCGAACCAGAACCCGATCAGTACGGACAGGAAGATCAACGGCGGGGCGACGCTGCCCCGAAAGACGGCTAGCAGTTTCTTAATGAATCTGGGAAGAAGCATGATCAAGCCTCCCTGCATATAAAGTGGTACGGTGCTTGTTCGTCAAACGTCCGGGATTATACCGCCTCATCGTCCCCTGAGCCAATGCAAATCGCGCTGGGGGGGATTCTTACGTCCTCGCCCGCCTTGGAGGGCGGTTTGCCCAGAGAGGTTTTTGCAGAAACGCTAACGGATTCCGCGCGTGGGTGCCGATATAGCAGGCGGAAACCGTTTCATCTTTTTCTCCGGCGTCGTGGCGTGCGCGACGCCTTTTTCATGCGCGGCCCCAGACCCACGGAGTCCAGATCCCTGCGAGGCACCGTCGGCAAGATAGAGCCAGGCGATGTTATCGGCCCTTGGCATCGCCCTCAGGGGGAACCGGCGCCTCGGAGCCACTGATGGCTCAGCGCCGCGATGTCCCGGATGTCCACGCAGGCGTCGCCGGTCAGGTCGTGTCCGCCCTCACAAAATGAGGAACTTGCCTGGGACCAATCCCGGGCAAGCAGGCTGAAGTCCGCCAGATCGACGTCGCCATCGTCGTCGGCGTCGCCCGGGACGATCTGCCAGGCGGGGCGGGGGTAGGTCGCGGGGCCCCGCATGACCCAGTAGTCCATCGAGAGTGTTTTGGGCGTGAAATCCCAATGGGCGCCCGCGAAGGTCTGCTCGGATTGCAGGGCGGCGGTCGCGAGCCCGACGCCGCCGTCGCTGGTTGCCATTTCGCTTGTCTGTGTGTCCCAGAACGAATCTCGGACGATGCTCTCGTGGTTGACGCCGACCAGTCCGCCGGCCGAGAAGGTCCCCTGCACGGGGCCGGTCGAATAGCAGCAGCGCACCTCGCCCGGCAAGGCGCCGGCGCTGCAATCACACGACAGGGTGTTGCAGCCGAGCAGTCCGCCGACGGCTTCGGTTCCCGTGACGCTGGCGCCGGCGTAGCAGTTCGCGAGCAGACCGCCGTCGCTGGCGCCGACCAGGCCACCCACGTCGATCTGACCGGTGACCGAACCGCCGGCCGAGCACCACTGGACGCCGGCCAGGGCGCAGTTGCCCACCAGGCCGCCCACGCGTTTGACGCCGCAGACAGTGACGTGGGCGCGGCAATCGCGGATATCGTCGCACCAAAACGTCACGCCCGCCAGCCCGCCGACCGAGTAGACGCCGGTAATGGCGCCCGTTGTGCTGCAGTTGGACACGGCGCCCTGATTCCATCCTATCAAGCCGCCGACGCCCATATGCCCCGTGATATGCGCGCCGACGACGTGACAGTTCGTAACGCTGCCGCTGCGCAGGCGCCCGGCCAGAGCGCCGACGTATTCCAGATCCGGCGCCTGTATGTTCGGATCGACCAGCGTGACATTGCAGACCCGGGCCGTGTATCCCCGCACCTGCCCGAACAGACCGATCCCGTTGTCACCCCGGCCGGTCGTCGCGAAGTTGGCGATGGTCTGGCCCGCGCCGTCGAAGACGCCGCTGAAGGGGATGTCCTGGTTGCCGATGCAGGGCGGGGCGCCGCCGGTCAACTCAGCCATGTCGATGGGGGCGATCTGCCGAAAGCACAGAGACCAGTCGTTGGCGTCGGCGGCCAGTTCGGCGATCTCCTGAGCCGTACCGATCAGATAAGGATCGTCCGCCGTGCCGGTCCCGCCGCTGTACTGGGCTTCGCTGCGCGATCCACAGACCATCAGCAGCACGATGAGAAAGGTCCTCCGCATGATTCCCTCCGCTTCTTTGTTCTGGGCTGGGCCCAATGGTTCTCATGGTCTCGACCCTGACCCCGCTGGCGCACATCGACAGCGCCGCTGGGATTCCGTTCGACCGTTTCCCTGCCGGCGTTCGCGCTTCCAATGGCACAACGTCGCCAGCGATACCTAAAGGACTCCTTTCGCTTTTCCGTCCTGTAAGTGTACCAGATCAGCCCCTGTCGAGTCCAGTCCAAATCAGGCGATCGGCGGTCCGGGGTGTACTTCACGTGTGTGGCTGGGATTATGGTCATAGGCTCTGTCATTCCCGCGCAGGTGGGAATCCACACATAGGAGGTGCTCTCATAGTCTCTGGTCGTTGGCCTTGGGTTTGGCTGGACACGGTTCTCTGGATTCCTGCCTGCGCAGGAATGACAAGAACGAGCGTGGGCACTGAGAGGCCATTTACGCGCACACATGAAACGCACGCGTCGGTTCTGGGTACAGATCTCTTTTTGCCGAAGCGTTGAAACGATTCCGGCTCCGCGAGCGATCTAGTAAGCGTGGGGCCGGCGCGTGTTCCACATCCCGGCGGCGGGTTTGTACTGAAATCGGCGTTTTTTGCGGACAAATGGCGCAATGAATCGTGATGAAGCGCGTCTATGTAGGTATAATGCCTGATTCTCGTGGTGGTCGTTAATGCATCTGGTGGCTTGGGAAGGGGTCAACTGTGCGGAAACTGTGGATTGTCATCATCATTGTCCTGATTATTCTAGGCCTGGGGGCGGGCGGTTTTCTCGTTATGAAACGCCGCGGCGGAGGCGGCCCGAAACCGACGGCCGTCCGCGTCGAGCACCCCGCTGAGGGCAAGCTGATCGAATATGTCAGCGCCCCGGGCGAGATCGAACCGCGCAGCAACGTCGAAATCAGCGCCAAGGTTTCCGCACGCGTCATTGCTCTGCCTTATGAGGAAGGCGATACCGTCACCAAGGGTGATCCGAACGCCAATCCGCCGATTCCGCCGTCCGTGCTATTGAGATTGGATTCCAAGGACCTGGAAAGCCAGTTGGTCTCGGCTGAGGCCAGCCGCGCCGCCCAGGCTGCCCAAATTGAAGTGGAAAAGGCGAGAATCGAGAGCCAGAAGGCCAATCTCGTCGGTCTCAAGGCGTCATTGGAACAGGCGCGGCGCGATTTGCAGCGCCAGACTGAACTACTCAAGACCAAGGACATCAGCCAGGTGACCTTCGACCAGGCGGCGCTGACGGTTGACGATAAGGAAGCACAGTATCGCGGCTCCGAGCACAATCTTCTGGCGTCCGAGTTGAATCTCAGGGTGCTCGAGCACAACCTCGACGCGGCCGACGCGCGGATCGATCAGGCCAAGGAGGCGCTCAGCTACACGACCATCGTCTCGCCTATCGACGGGGTCGTCACGCGCCTCAACGCCGAGGTCGGCGAGATGGTCATGACCGGCACGATGAACAACCCGGGCACCGTCATCATGGTGGTCGGCGATTTGTCTGAAATGCTCGTGCTGGCTCAGGTCGACGAGGCGGATGTCGGCAAACTCGCGGTGGGCCAGACCGCCCGTGTCCACGTCCAGGCCTGGCCGGACAAGGTTTTCAACGGCGTCGTTCGGACCGTCGCGCTCAGTCACAAGTTCGGCAACCAGGGGACGAAGTACTACGAGACCGAAGTCCTGCTGGTGGACCCGAACGAGCAGGTCTTCACGGGGATGACCGCCGATGTGGACATTGCAGTCGCCGAACATGGGGACGTTCTGATCGTACCCAGCCAGGCGGTGCTGGGTCGCAAGGTGGACGAGCTGCCGGTCAAGATTCGGGACCAACTCTCTGAGCAGGACAAGCGCAAGGCCTTCGCCTCGATCGTCTACTGTCTCAAGGACGACAAAGCGATTGCGACGCCCGTCCAGATCGGCGCGAGCAACACGACGCAGACGGTCGTCCTGTCCGGCCTGAGCGCGGAGGACCTGGTTGTCACGGGCCCGTACAAGGAGTTGGAGGGGCTGCGCCACGAGCGGCTGATCGTCGACGAGCGGGAGCAGCAGAAGGAGAAAGAGGGGGAAGACCCGAACGCGCCGTCGGACGACCCGAATGCGCTGTCGGACGAAAAGGACGAGCCCAACACGCCGTGAAACCAGCGATAGCCCTCTTGGACACCGAGTCGTTTCTATGCTGATTCAGTTGAAAGATGTCACCAGGGTCTACAAGGTCGGGGTCGAGCGTATCCACGCCCTGGCCGGGATCAATCTGGAGGTCAAGCGCAACGAGTACGTCGCCGTGATGGGCGCCAGCGGATCGGGCAAGAGCACCTTGATGAACATCCTGGGTTGCCTGGACCGTTGCACCGGCGGGACCTACGAATTGAACGGGCACAACACGACCCGACTCAGCTCCGGCGGACTCGCCCACGTGCGGAACACGCAGATCGGCTTCGTCTTCCAGTCGTTCGAACTCTTGCCCCGCCTCAACGCCCTCAAGAACGTGGAGTTGCCCTTGATCTACGCGGGCGGCATGAACTGGCTGGGACGCCGCACGCGGGCCAAGGAGAAACTCGTTCGCGTGGGCCTGTCTGGGCGTGTCAAGCACCGCCCGAACCAGCTCTCCGGCGGCGAGAAGCAGCGCGTCGCGATCGCCCGCGCGTTGAGCAATAATCCGAGTATTCTGCTGGCCGACGAACCGACGGGGAACCTGGACAGTCGGACCAGCTACGACATCATGGCGCTGTTCGACGAGCTGCACCAGCAGGGCCAGACCATTGTGATGGTCACGCACGAACGCGACGTGGCCGAGCACGCCGAGCGCATTCTCACGATGCGGGACGGACAGATCATCTCGGACGAACTGACCGGGTCGAACCGTCGGATCCCCACCAATGGAGGGTCCGACGATGAATGATCGCGTGACATGGCACGGCCGCACCGGTTCACTATCGTCGGTTGCTGAGACGGGAGGGCGCCGATGATTCGATTGCTGGCCGCACCTCTACTGTTCGTCGCTTTGTTATTGCAGAGCATCCGCCTGGCCCTGGGGCAGATCTGGGCCAACAAGATGCGCTCGACGCTGACCACCGTGGGCATCGTGATCGGCGTTGCGT
The DNA here is from genome assembly GCA_028277585.1 of Sedimentisphaerales bacterium. Lineage (GTDB taxonomy): Bacteria > Planctomycetota > Phycisphaerae > Sedimentisphaerales > Anaerobacaceae > Anaerobaca. Next base: position 2,287 of record JANQFY010000295.1, on the reverse strand, counting down.
CGGTCACGGCGGTGATCGCGGCGCTGACCGGCCTGAAGGCCAAGGTCCTCAAGGATTTCGAGACGCTGGGAACGAACAAAATCTTCATCGTGCCGCACTGGCCCCGTGAAGGGAAGTTCCGGCACTTCAACTGGCGCCAGATCCGTTTCCAACCCAGGCAGTTCGAGGGACTGCTCGAACGCTGTCCTTCCATTGAAGACTACACGCTGATGACCGACCGGGGCAAGACCGTGCATCACGGCGTGCACAGCATCGACGGGGCGCGGGTCAACGGGATCAACCCGTCCTGGCACCGCATCGAGAACCGTTCGGTGATCGCCGGACGGCCCTTTAGCCTGATGGATGAAGAGCACGGCTGGCAGGTCTGTCTGATCACGCCCGATGTGAGGGACGAACTCCGGCTAGAACGCGACTGCATCGGCAAGCGCATCGTGGTCGATCGGCGCAGCTTCCAGATCGTCGGCATCGTTGAGGGGCGCGTCAAGGGCGGCATGTTCGGCGACATGGGCTCGTCGAAGGAGGTCTTCATCCCCTTCGAGACGGCCTGGCGATTGTGGGACCCGTGGATCTACGCGATGGCGAGTTGCCGCGAGGCCGCCCAGTCCAAAGAGGCGCAGGCGGAGTTGCGCTTCTTCCTGCGTCAATCGCGCCGGCTCGGGCCGGGCGATCCCGATACGTTCCGCCTGGAGGTCATCGAGGAGTACCTCAAGACGTTCAACAAGATGGCGATGGCGATCACCGCCGTTGCCGGCGGCGTCGTGGGGATCTCTCTGCTCGTCGGCGGGGTGGGCATCATGAACATCATGCTCGTCTCTGTTTCCGAGCGAACGCGCGAGATCGGCTTGCGAAAGGCGGTGGGCGCCAAACCCTCGGCGATCCTCTTGCAGTTCCTGGTCGAATCGGTGGTGTTGTGTCTGTTCGGCGGACTGCTCGGTACGCTTGTTGGTCAACTGATGACCTCGATGATCGCCAACATCCCCGGCGCCAGCCTTGAGATGGCCTACATCCCCCTCTGGGCGATCGGCTTGTCTTTCGGCTTCGCCGGCTCGGTGGGCGTTTTCTTCGGTATGTTCCCGGCCATCAAGGCCGCTCGTCTGGACCCGATTGAGGCTTTGCGACATGAGTAAACAGTTCTGTGCGATGTGTGTTCTAGGGGTGATCGTCCTGACCTCGCTGGTCGGCTGCAACCGCCACCTGCCGGGTCCCAGCTATACGGACATGGAGATCCCTCAGGAGAAGCTGCGCGATATCGAAACGCTTCAACTCGAAGAGGCTGATCCGAATGAAGCCCCGACGCCCGACGTCAACGAAGTACCGCCGGCCGAGTTGGCCCTGTCCCTCGAAGAATGCCGCGCCCTGGCGCTGCAGAACAACCTCCAACTCAAAGCCTCGCTGATCAACCCCACCATCGCCGCCGAGAGCCTCAGCGAAGAAGAAGCCAAGTTCGAGTCGTCCTTTTACGCCAACGCGAACTACCAAACGTGGCAGCAACCCAGCGCGAGACTCACGGAACTGCCCGATGGAACGTTTGTGCTTGTAGATACTGAATCGGAATCGGAGCGCATCAATGCCAATTTGGGGGTTCGAATGCCGCTTCGTACGGGCGGAACCGTGACATTTGACCTAGCTGAGAATCGCCGGCGCGATCTCACCGAGGGCGAGGATGACAGCCCGAACTACGATGACCGGTTCTCGGTCTCGGTCAGTCAGCCACTGTTGCGCAACGCCGGCAAGTGGGCCAATACGCATTCCATCCGTATTGCTTCGTATGATCGCCAGATGGCGGACGCTCGCGCCAAGCTCGACGTGATAACCGTCCTGGCCGCTATCGATCGTGTCTACTGGCGTCTCTATGCGGCTCGGAAGGAGCTTGAAGTTCGCGAGCAGCAGTACGGTCTGGCGCAGGCCCAGCTCGACCAGGTTCGGCGTTTCGTCGATCAGGGGCAGCGCTCGCAGGTTGAGATTGTTCGGGCCGAAGCGGGCGTCGCCCAGCAACTCGAAGCGATCATTATCGCCGAGAACAGCCTGCGCGATCGTGAGCGTGAACTCAAGCGTGTGATCAACAAGGCGGGTCTGGATATGAAAGGTCCGACGGTTCTCCTTCCGGCTACGGAGCCCGATCCAGTTCGCTACGAAATGGAAGGACCGGCGTTGATCCGTACGGCCATGGATTCGCGCATGGAACTGCTCGAATTCCAGTTGCAGCTTCTTCGTGACGCCAGCGCCATCGACTACGCACGGAATCAAGCGCTACCTCTGGCGACGCTCGGATACACCTACAATCTCA
>JANQFY010000289.1 GCA_028277585.1 Sedimentisphaerales bacterium | reverse complement strand
GTACGGCTTCACACACCAGTCGGCTCTCGCCGCGAAATCATTCTGCAGCGCATCAGCCCATCGCCACATGGGTTTGAGGTAGGTATGGAGCGCCTGGTTGGTAGGGGTGTTGTTGCGTATGCGGTTACGGCCCCAGGCTGTTGAGGAGTACCAGCGCCCCTCGGGGTATTGATATCCCGGTTCCTGCACAGGATCGAGCCAGGTATTCTCACGCACCCGCACATAGCGACCGCCCCAGCCGCCCCACTCGGGAGATTCCATACTGCGCAGTCCCGTCACGATGGTGTGCAGAAACGCCGGGGAATCCCCCTCGGATCGGAAACGCCCGTCCTTGTGCGCCTTGTACAAGCCGCACAGGGGACCGTGGCCCTCCAAGATATGCTCCTTCATCCAGGGGCCATCGAAGAAGCGGTGCTTCTGCTGCGGTATGATCTTCTTCCAGTTATATGCAATGGCGACGAACTGGTCGGAAATAATCGTCGGGATGTTGTACTTGCCCCAGTGCGGCCGGATGTAGTCCTGGTAGGTGGAATCCTGCTCCCAGATGAAGAAGAAGCGCATCTTCTTCGCCACGTCGGCCATCCTCTCCGGGTGTTCCTCCTCGATCGTCTTGAGCGCCCGGGCAATCGTGTTCGGTCCGCCCCACGCTTGCAACCAGATCGGTCGATCGTCGGTCTCGTCCAGCAGCACCTTTACGATGAGCTGCGATCCCGCCGTCACTTCGTCCATCTCTCCTTCCGCCTTGACGTTCCCCAGGGCCGTGCGCTGCCGCAGGTATTCAGGTGTCGGGAACGCGGGATCATGCGTCACCAGGTTTGGGTAAACCTTGGCATACGCATCCAGATAGGGCTCAATCCAGTCATCCCCGGCCCATCGGTGCCCTTGCCAGTGGTATTGTGAACTCGAGGTGACAATACCTTCGATGTCCCATTCATTGGCATGGAGCAGGAACCTGACCATGGAACACTCGTCGTCGATCTCGCCGTCCGACGTCGCAATTACGCGCGGTTTGCCGCCGGTGAGTCCCGGCTCGAATATGATCCTGCGGTAGCTGGTCAGGTTGTGTGTGCCGTCATCGGTCACCTCGCATATCACGTGGAAGCTTTTTCCCGCCGCATCGGACGGTATGTCGACCTTGGCGATGCTCGAGCGACTGTTGGCGATATCGACGTTCCCGCGATAGGTCCCCGCGTCGGATTGGATCCACCACATGAACGTCAGGTTGTCACCATCCGGGTCCGATGTCTGCGAGGCGTCGAGGGTCACCGTCGCCCCTGGCTGGGGCGTCTTCGTCAGCACGCTCACGCCTTCGTCCCCATCAAGGACAATGATCGGATTTCGATTGCCGGCGCCGTGCTTGGCCCAATCCATGCGGGCCGCGAAGTTGTTGAAGGCGGCCGGGTAGAAACGATCGAAGTACGGCCGGCACGATTCGGCCGGTTGCCACAGATTGTTGGCGTTCCCCTTATAGGTTCCACCCCAACTGCATTGGGCGGGATCTTCCGGGTCGTTGAGGCCGGTGGGCATCAGGTACAGGAAAGACGGCGTGTCACCTTCGACACCGTACTTGTATTTCGGGTATTGGCCGCCCAGGCGGCCATGGCCCTGAATGTGAGTGGCATACTCGCTCCAGTTGCTCTTGCCGATGGCATTGTGAGCCTTCCAGGCGCTTTCATCCCAAATGAACAGAAGATCGCTTCCTGCCTGTTCGCGGATCCACCCATGCGCGCTGACGTCCAGCCCCTCTCCCCGATAGTTGCGGTCCTGATCCGTGATCGCGTAAACGCGGAGTTTGCGCAGGAGCCTCTTGAACTGCTCCTCGCTGCGATCGTTCTTGACCCGGTAGATCGACTGGGCAAGGGTGTTGCCGCCTCCCCAGAAGGTGATCCAGATCGGGCGCGGGTCCTCTTCATCGGCCAGCTTGATGATCAGGTCGCTTCCGGGAGAGTCATTGTCATCGCCTATGAACTTCTTGCCTCTATTGAGACTGCCAAACATGGTCCGGTCCCTCAAGTACTTCGGGCTGGGCCAGTATCCGATTTCTTGTCTGGCGCCGTCAAATGCGTGTCCGACTTGTTTGGACCGCTTCATCAGATTGGGCAAGTCCTTCTCGTAGGCGTCGACCACGCCGTGAGCGAGATCGATGAAGTCCTTCTCGGGCGACTTGGTGAGCGTCTTGACGCTGTAGCCGGTCGATATGACCAGACCCTCGATTTCGAACATATCCGCATGAGCCAGGAGGCGGATCAACGATTCCCAGTCATCGGTCTCCCAGGTGGAAATGTCCGTCAGGACAACGACCCGCGGCTTGAGCGGCGCGGCCAGGGCGGCGCTGCCCAGTACTATGGGAAACAGAGAGCATAAGAGCAAACGAGTGCATTTCCTGGTTATACGTCGTCCTCTGGGTCTCTTGGGGCTCATGACTTCACCTCACATACTGACACGCAGTATTCGATCTTCAGTTAGTGGCATTCATTGAAGCGGGCGACTGACACCGGCGCATGCGTTGGGCGAAGTCACGCAGGAAATCTTCGCGCCATCGGTTCACGGTTTTGGCGCCGTGATGGGGTCCCGCGGCCGCGTTTGGCGATGGATCATCCGTCCACCAGTTGGGCAGTCTGGCCGACGGGCGTTTGGCCATTTCGGGCGAAGGGAGGTAAGCCGTGATGCCTCCCGTCGCCCCGTCGAGCGCCGGGGCATTGCTTTCTATCCTAAGATCGTATCGCTTGGGGGCCTTGGGGCAGAATCGGAACCGCATCGTGCCGTCACCGGAGACATGGCCGGGTAGTTTTTGGTTCTCCACGACCAGACTGGCGCCAGGTTGTCCGCCGACGCCGCTAGCAGTTGCCGTGATGCTCGGCTTGGCGGGGTTCGCGTCCAACACGCTGCTGCTGAAACTCAATGCTGCCAGGACGAAAAGCAAGCCTAACGCCAGGCATCTCGGGTGTTTCCCATGGTCCATCGTGCGATCCACTGATCTCATCTCCATCGATCATCTTCCCTATGCGCAGGATCACTCGGAATCGGTCTTCCGAGTAGCGCTCTCAGAGAGAATACCAATCGATTCCAGACAACTCCCGCTGAGTGTACAATCCGAATACAGCGAGTTCTCCCTTGATTTCTCTATATACTTGTTATATTCCTAGGCCATGAAGCGGTTCGACCAGAAACGTCCGGAGTTTACACCCTACGGCTTCACCTGCGAGCGCTGGGAACCCACCCTGATGCCGCGTCCCGACAAACACATGGAAGTCGAATTGAACTACCTCGAGAGCGGCCGGCTCACGTATCGCTTCTGGGGCGAGCGAACCACCGTCGAGGGGGGCAGGCCCGCCCTGTTCTGGGCGACGACCCCACACCAGATCGTGGACTATGAAGACGTGACTTCGTATACGGTGATCACCCTTCCGCTTCCCTGGCTGCTCAACTGGGCCCTGCCCGAGAACCTCATCAAGCGCATCCTGAGCGGCCGACTGATTCAGGAGACCCCTTCGTCGAGGTCGTATCCGGACACCGCCCTGTTCGAGCAGTGGCACGAGGATGTGAATTGTAAGTCGACCCGTTTCCATGAGATCGTACTGCTGGAGATCAAAGCGCGTCTGCTCCGCCTGGCGGACAATCTCACAGGCAACGGCCCGCCGCCGGACGGCCCGTCCCCCGATCGCAGTAAGAGAGCAGTGGGCACGCAGAACACCAGCAAGA
>JANQFY010000241.1 GCA_028277585.1 Sedimentisphaerales bacterium | reverse complement strand
GCCAGACCTACTACTGGCGCGTGGACGAAGTCAACACGGCCGAGGAAGAGCCGATCGTTATGGGTGACGTTTGGAGCTTCACCGCCGAGCCGTTCGCCTATCCGGTTCAGAACATCATCGCGACGAGCGAAGCGGGCTCCAATCCGGGTGAGGGCCCCGAGAATACGATCAATGGTTCGGGGCTGGACGAGAACGATGGTCACTCGACCGCCGCCTCCGACATGTGGGTTGGCATGCCGACCGCCGGGCCGGTGAGCATCCAATACGAATTCGATCGCGTCTACAAGTTGCACGAGATGCTCGTCTGGAACTACAACGTCGAGTTCGAACTGGTCTTGGGCTTTGGTTTCAAGGACGTTACCGTCGAATACTCACTCGACGGCGCCGAATGGACCGCCCTCGCAGACGTTCAGTTCGCCCAGGCGACGGCCAAGAGCGGGTATGCGTCCAACACGACTGTGGACTTCGCGGGCGTCGCGGCCAAGTATGTCCGGCTGACGGCCAACAGCGGCTTCGGGGCGATCCCGCAATTCGGCTTGAGCGAGGTCCGCTTCATGTTCATCCCGGCCCAGGCGACCAAGCCGCAACCAGCCGATGGCGCCGACGGTGTCAGTGTTGCGCCGGAACTGGCCTGGAGAGCGGGTCGCGACGCGATCTCGCACGACGTCTACTTCGGCGGAGATACCGATACGCTCGAGCTAATCGAAACGACGACCGGGACCAGCGCCGCGGCCGGCGTACTCGATCTGGCGACCACCTACTATTGGAGGGTCGATGCGAGCCAGGAGACCGAGTCCCGGGAGGGCAGCCTTTGGAGCTTCACGACCGAAGCGTCCATCGTTATCGACGACTTCGAGAGCTACGACGACGAGGGCAATCGGATCTACCAGAACTGGGTCGATGGCTATCAGGTCGACGATAACGGCTCGCAGGTGGGCAACCTCGAGTCCCCGTTCGCCGAGAAGTCGATCGTCAACAGCGGCCGCCAGTCCATGCCGCTGTTCTACAACAACACGACCGCCCCGGCCTCGGAGGCCGAGTTGACCCTCGCCCAGGACTGGACCGCCAGCGGTGTCGGCAGCCTTTCCATCGCCTTCCGGGGCGCCGAGGACAACACGGGGCAACTCTACGTCAAGATCAACGGCGCTAAGGTCCCCTATCCGGGTGACGCCGCCGATTTGGCGAGCCTGGAATGGATCATCTGGACGATTGATCTGTCCGCCGTTACGGGCGATCTAAGCGATGTCACGTCCCTGATCATCGGCGTCGAGGGCGCCGGGGCGACGGGCGTGGTCTACATCGACGACGTCGAGTTGGGCGCCTAGTTGCTCGACTCGCACACAAACAAAGGGCAGGGTGACCCAACGTCGCCCTGCCCTTTTTCGTAATGCTTAGGTAGGGTGGGGCTCGCCCCACCGCTTCCCTATTCTCTGCTCAAGACAACAACTCTTGCAGCTTGTGATACAGCTCGCGCCCGACCCAGGCGTCGGTGGCGGCGTATTCGATCTGCTCGGGGCTGAGCGTCTCCTTGGCCCAGTTCGATCGCTGGGAGTTCTTCGAGACGCGAAAGTTCAATAGTGCTGCCGCCATCCCGCGCAGGCCGTGGTTCTTGCAGCCGGCCTGCTTGGCCATCTCCCCCACATCGACGAATCCCGCTGGCTTGAACGGGGCCAGTTGGTGCAGTTCCTCGATGTCCCGATCCAGGGCGACCCCCGCCTTGATGATCTTCGGATTGGCCAGCAAGCGCCGCAGAGGTTTGGAGAAGCGACAGTGTTTCAATTGAAAGACGTACGCCCCATGCGCACCGGCCAGTTGCAGAACGGTCGGCAAATGGACCTGCCCGGACCGAAATGTGGGCCGCGCTTCGGTGTCGAACCCCAGGACCTTCTCCTTCTCCAAACGCCGCACGGCGCTGACGACTTCCTGGGAGTCCCGAACCAGATGGATCGGCCCCTTGTACTTGCGAATCGGACGCGCATTGATCTCGTCCTTGCTCAGCCGCGACCATTCCCGGCCGCTACCCCCGTTGCCCGAATCCTTCGATGCATGCTGTTTCGTCACTACTGAATCCGTCCTCAATCGTCCACAAAACCTGCCGTTCCATCCCTCACGCCCGTCAGGCAAGACCCATCCCAACAGCGCGAGTGCGGCATTCTAATCCATTCAGCAACGCCATACCAGCCATTTCGTCCCTTCGGCGGCCACGAATGGCGCATAAGGCGTATATCGGGGGAAACCACGTGATTTGTCCAGAATTACCCGTTGCCTGGCTTGTTGGAAGGCTACGTCGGCGTTTGGGTCAGGGCGGCGACAATCCCCTCAGCCCAGGCCGTGATCGCCGCCCAATCGCGAAAGTCGCCCACCGGGGCTTCAACCTTCTTGAGGATCCACTTATCGAAAAAGCCGAGTTTCTCAACATCCACGGCGCCGTGGAAGACGACGATGTCGCGCGGCCCGATGCGATCGGCGATGGGCTGCAACTTCCGCGCGAAGCGCCAGCCTTCCGTCAGTTCCTCGGCGTCGCCCTCGCCCATAGGACCGCTGGAGAACAGCCAGACGGGTTTGCCCCGCAGAATTGTTTCGTTGGTTGTGAGAAGGCGGGCCGACTCGCGGCGCCAGCGGCCCATCGAGACTGCGCTGCCCAGGATTACGGCCCGGTAGTCCGCCAACGAGTCCACCTGATCGGCCGCCAGGACATCGACCGCCAGATCCGCGTCCTGAAGCACCTGCACGATCCGCTCGGCAATCCCCGCCGTCGCCCCATACTTGCTCGCATACGCCACCAGAACGCGTCCGTCCATGCCGTTCCCTTCTCAATCTGAACAACCCTTCCACCCGCCGACACCCACGCCATTCTACCGCGTTCCGCTGGCGCCTGCCACCGCATTGGGCTGTTGGGTATACGCCCTTTTTCGGGGTTCCCTGTTCCGATTGCGGCTTGTCGAACGGCCGGCATGCTTGACGGAGCGGGCGGCGGGGCTTAGACTCTGGGCGGGCCGCTTGGCGACGTGCGGCGGTCCTGATTCGTATCAACACTATCCAAAGGAGAGCAGATGAAAGCGAAACAATGCTTGTACGCGAGCCTACTGGCGGCCGTGGTGATGGGGCTGACGGTTGTGCCCGCCCTGAATGTTCAGGCGCAGACGACGGCCTGTCAGACCTGCACGGCGTGCAGCGCGTGCAAACTGAACCAGCCGCCGGAGGGGTTTGTCGCCCTGTTCAACGGCAAGGACCTGACCGGTTGGAAGGGGCTCGTGGGCAATCCGAAGACCCGCGCCAAGATGAGCCCCGACGAACTGGCCAAGGCGCAGGAAAAGGCCGACGAGAACATGCGGGCCCACTGGAAGGTCATCGACGGGGTTCTGCACTTCGACGGTAAGGGCCAGAGTCTGTGCACCGACAAGGACTACGGCGATTTTGAGATGCTCGTCGACTGGAAGATCGAGGCCAAGGGCGACAGCGGGATCTACCTGCGCGGCTCACCTCAGGTCCAGATCTGGGACACCGCCCTGACCAACGTGGGCGCCCAGGTCGGTTCCGGCGGGCTCTACAACAACCAGAAGAATCCGAGCAAGCCCAAGAAGAAGGCGGACAAGCCGGTCGGCGAGTGGAATACGTTCCGCATCATCATGATCGGCGAGAAGGTCACGGTGATCCTCAACGGCGTGATCGTCGTCGACAACGTGATTCTGGAAAACTACTGGGACCGGAGCCAGCCGATCTACCCGACGGGCCAGATCGAGCTGCAAAATCACGGCAATGACCTGTACTTCCGCAACATCTACATCCGCGAGATCCCGCGTGAAAAAGGGACCAACAAGCTCAACAAGCGCGAGGAACGGCGCGGGTTCAAGCAGCTGTTCAACGGCGAGGATCTGACCGGCTGGCAGGGCAATACGAAGGGCTACGCCGTCAAGGACGGGATCATGATTTGCGATCCGTCGCTTGGCGGCGGCGGGAACCTGTACACGGCCGACGAGTACGGGGACTTCATCTTCCGATTTGAGTTCCGATTGAACCCCGGCACTAACAACGGACTGGGTATCCGCATGCCCGGGAATTCTAATGCGGCCTATCACGGCATGGAACTGCAGATCCTTGACGACACGTCGCCCCGCTACACGGGTTGGCTGAAGGATTGGCAGCATCACGGCTCGATCTACGGGGTCGTGGCCGCCAAGCAGGGCCATCTCAAGCCGGTGGGCGAGTGGAATTCGCAGACCGTCATCGCCCGGGGCAAGAAGATCAAGATCCGGCTCAACGGTGAGACGATTGTCGACGCAGACATCGAAGAGGCCAGCACGCCCAAGACCCTGGACGGCAAGGACCACCCGGGTTTGAAGCGGGAGAAGGGTTACATCGGCTTCTGTGGTCACGGCGACCACGTGGAGTTCCGCAATATCCGCATCAAGTCGCTCGACTAGATTCGATCGTCGCTCTTTCGAAACGCCACTAGTGTTTGAACACCGATCGCGTGTCCATGGTCGCAGGGCCATGGACACGCGGTTGGATCACTCCACGGTTCCCGTCGATTGACGACGGATCGAACCCGGGTTCACATTCAGATTTCCCGTGCCGTAGTGGCGCACGGCGGCCGCCGCGTCGATCACACCCCAGCCGTACTCCGGATCCCAACCGGGCACGCCCAGATCGATCGCCGTCATCTCAATCGCCGTGCGAATCTCGTCGGGATCGGTGGTTCCGCGCGAGGCCAGCAGCGCCGCCAGACCCGCGACGTGCGGCGCGGCCATCGAAGTGCCCTGGAAGAACCAGTAGGCGAAATCGTCGAATTGTTCGCCGAATGTCTGTTGCAGAATCCCGTCGGCGAACCCATCGTCGTTCTGATCGACCGAGAGGTCCCCGCCCGGCGCGACGACATCGACATACGGTCCGATGTTCGAATAGGGCGCCCGATTCATGTCGAACCGCACCGCCCCGACGGCGATGCAGAATTCATCGTACGCCGCCGGATAGGAGATGGGGCTGCCCTCGTCGAACTCATTGCCGGCCGAGCAGACGAACGTGACACCCCGCCGATACGCCTCGGCCACCGCGTCACGCAGTGTTTGGGAGTCGTCGGGCCCACCCAGGCTCATGTTGATGATGGTCGCGCCGTTGTCGAGCGCGAAGTAGATGCCCTGGGCGATGGTGAAGTGCCCCCCGATTCCGTCGCGGTCGAGGATCTTGACGGGCATGATGGAACAGCCGAACGCCACCCCCGCGACGCCCAGTCCGTTGTCCGTGCTCTGGGCGATCGTGCCAGTGACATGCGTGCCGTGACCCTGGTCGTCGTTTGGGTGGTTGTCGTAGTTGATGAAGTCGTAGCCCGGCACGAAGCGGGTGTCGGCCAGGTCCGGCGCCTGCCGGAAGATGCCGAAGTCCTCGTAAGCGACGCCCGTATCGAGGACGGCGACGATGACATTCGGATCGCCCTGCTGGATATCCCAGGCCGCCTCCATTTGAATGCCTCCGGTTGCGATTCCGCCCAGGTTCCACTGGAACGGGAAGAAGCGATCGTCCGGAACGAAGGCGGCGCGGACGTAATGCTCGGGTTCGGCGTACTCAACGACGTCGAGGGTCTGGAAGTTCTCGATCATCCTTTGCGGCCTCTCGCCTGGCGGAATGCGGACGCGACGAAGGCGCCCCTCCTGACACGAATCGAGCGTGGAGCAGCCGTGCGCCTGGATGAGGGCTTCCCGCATCTGGGGTGGGCAGTCGGGGGCGAATCGCACGATGATCTCGCTCAAACTGGGTCGGAGCACGCTAGGCGGCGCCGGATCTGACGGGGCTGTCAATCTGAGCGACCCATCCTCATTGATCGCCGTGATCGGCCTGTTCTGGCCTGACAGCCCGAGGCTCAGGGCGACCACCAGGAGGAGGGCTGTGATCCGGGTTTTCTGTTTCGATGCCATAGACGGCCTCGTGCTTACATAGAACAGTGTTATCGGCCCTGTTGGAGTTACTACCCACCCCTGTATCAGGTGTTCGTCTCGATCGGGGCGGAAACCGCAGAAACGTGGAGAACTGGTTATCTGACGCCCCCAAAACGCCGATAGGGCCTATGGCAAATGCCTGGGGTGAATTGCAGTACTTCTTAGACACCGTGGAGGTGCAACGAATGATCACAGCACAAGCGATCATGAAAACCGAGGTTGTCTCGGTCACAAAGGACACCGATATCTACGAAGCCATTCGCACTATGGTGGCCCACAACGTGACCGGCCTGCCGGTGATCGATAACGACCGGACGCTGGTCGGCATCGTCACGGAGAAGGACGTGCTGCGCCTGCTCTACAATGTCGAGGACAAGCCCGACACGGTCGAACACTATATGACGCCCAGCGTCGTTTCGTTCGATCAGGACGATGATCTGACCGTTCTGTCCCAGCGCCTGCGGGACAATCACTTTCGGCGCGTTCCCATCCTCGCTAAGGGCAAACTCGTCGGCATCGTCAGCCGCAAAGACATCATTCGGCATATCCGGGCCCAACATATCGAAGCCGAGATGCAGTGCGCCACGCTGGGCAAACGCGTTTGAGCAAAGGGACGTAACATGCACGAGATCAAAACGATCATGTCGAGAGACGTTGTCTCTGTTAATCAAGACAGCCCGATGGCCAAAGCTGTGGAACTGTTGGCCGAACACGACATCACCGGCCTGCCCGTCGTCGACGACGACGGACATCTGGTCGGGGTCATCACGGAAAAGGACGTCATGGGAATCCTGTCGGACCAGGATCTCGCCTCTCACAAGGTCGGCGATTACATGACGGAGCAAGTCGTCAGCTTCGACGAGGAGGAAGACCTGATACCGGTCTGCGAGTGTCTGGTGAACAACCACTTCCGCAGGGTGCCCATCCTGTCGGAGGACCGCCTGGCGGGTATCATCAGCCGTCGAGACCTCATCAAGTACATCATGGAGCCGATCGGCCGCTAGCCCAGGCTGCTCAGTGGGCCTGCGCCACCCGGCGGCCGCCCCAGACCGCGGGTGACTTGGTGCCGCTGGAATCATTTCACTCCTTGCGGACAAAATACGTAGTCTCCACAATTGACAGCCGCCTGGCGCTGTCTAGACTGGACGCTGATTCGCTGGAAACGGCGCTGTCGCGGCACGGAACGTCGCGATGTCCTTTGCCAATGCTCGATCCATGCAGCGGGAGCCTGGGGGACGGTTTCCTTGGACAACGTTGAGACGCATGCCTTGAGGTCGTCGAGCGGCAGCATGACTCGCAGTCAAGTCGCGTTGCGGCGCCGCACGGAGTTGAAACGGATTTCGCGCCCCGACCGAGGAGTTGGCGTCGCAGGCTGTCAGATGGGAGGACGTCTGAATGGATTCTCTGCGTTCGGAAGCGGAGACGAATACACCCCGGAACGAGGAATTGCATCCGGACAAGCAGAGCGCCTGTAATGTGGAGCGCTTCATCAAAGTGACATTCGAGAAACTCCCAGCGCGTACGAAGGTGCTCGTCTCGCTCTTCGCGGCTATGAACAGTGCTTCGACGCTTACCAAAGATTTCGAACTGTCCGACCATCTCTGGAAAGTGACGCGTTTCGATACGTGTGGACCGCTGGTGGGCGAATCGGAAGAGGTCAACTGGCTCAAGGGCGTCTGCGACGGCATTCTGTTGATCTCCAATTACTCCTAGGCCTTTGGCTCTCCCTAACGGCCCTGTCCCCGTCCATGTGACATCGCCGCCCGGCGAGGCCCAGAAAACTCTTGTGCTGGGCGCCGATGGGCGGTGAAATAGGCCCTCATGGAGATCGTTGCCGAAAACACCTTGCGGGCCATTCGTTTCGAGCGCCCCGAGCACATCCCCGTCGTGTTCTGGATCAACCCGGCCTGCTGGCGCCATTATGAGCGCGAGACGCTCTTCGATCTGATGGCCGCTCACCCCTTGCTCTTCCCGGACTTCGATCGCGCCGCCTTCGCCATGCCCGAACTGGCGCCCTGGGAGCGGGCGGGATCGCCCTACACCGACGCCTGGGGATGTCTCTGGGAGACCAGCGACGATGGGATCACCGGCGCTGTTACGCGGCACCCACTGGCGGACTGGGACGCCCTGTCGCATTTTTCGCCACCAGATCCGGCGCAGACCAACGGCGTGCTTGCGATAGATTGGAGTGCTGAGAAACAGCAGACCTCGAGGGCGACCGAGAAGGGGCAGTCCTGTTCGGCGAGCCTGGAGCATGGGCACACTTTTCTGCGGCTCAGCTATTTGCGGGGCTATGAGAACTTGCTTTTCGACATGGCCGATGATGAGCCGCGGTTGCAGCGTTTGATCGGTGACGTGCAGGCCTTCGGGGTGGGGCTCGTGCAGCGCTACGTGGATCTCGGGGTCGCCATGATGTGCTATCCGGAAGACCTGGGCATGCAGATCGGCCCCATGCTCTCGCCCGCGATGTTCCGTCGATACATCGCACCGGTCTATCGTAGTCTGGTCGCCCCGGCCCGAGAGGCCGGGTGCCTGATCCACATGCATTCGGACGGGGACGTCCGCGATCTGGCGGACGATCTGCTCGCCTGCGGCATGGACGCGCTGAACCTCCAGGACTTGGTCAACGGCATCGACTGGATCGCCGCCCACCTCAAGGGGCGGGTCTGCATCGATCTCGACATCGATCGACAGGATGTCACGCGGTTTGGGACGCCGGCGCAAATCGACGCGCTGATTCGTGACGCTGTTGTGAAACTTGGCGACCCGAAAGGCGGCCTGATGATGATCTATGGACTCTATCCCGGCGTGCCGATCGACAACGTCCGCGCGCTGATGGATGCGTTCGAGCGATACGCGGGGCATTACGCTTGAGAGAACGGGGCCGGCAAGGAACCAGGGGAAACAAGGGAGCCAAGGAAATGGAACAACTCGGTGTGGGTATCATCGGTTGCGGCTGGGTGGCCGGCGAGTATGTAAAGGCATTCCACAAGGACGAACGGTCTGAGATCCGGGCGCTGGTCAGTCGCCATCCCGCCAACGCCCAGCGGTACCGCGACAAGCACGATCTTCGGTGCGCCATTGAGACCGACGCGGCTGTCATGCTGAAGCGATCCGATATCGATATCGTGGTTGTCAGTACCCCTCATAACCGGCATACCGAGTACGTAGTCGCGGCCGCCGAGGCGGGCAAGCACGTGATCATCGAGAAGCCCGTCGCCTTGACGGTCGAGGATGTGCAAGCGCAACTCGACGCGGTCAGGCAGAACAAGGTCAAGACGCTGGTGAGTTTCGTCCTGCACTGGAACCCCCTGCTGATGTCGATCGATCGCTTGATTGAAGACGGCGCCTTCGGGAACATCTTCATGCTCGAGGTCGACTACATGCATCGAATCTGGATGACACCCGAGGAGAAATGGCTCGCGAGTCGCGCCCAGAGCGGCACGGCGATCCTGACCGGCGGGTGCCACGCTGTCGACGCCCTGCGCTGGTTCGCACGCAGCGAAGCGGAGGAAGTGTCCGCCTATCAGGTCCAAACCGAGAACCCGATCGAGTATCCCGGGACGATCTCGGTGAACGTGAAATTCGCCGATGGCAAGGTGGGCCGAACCAGCACCACGTTCGATGCCCAGATGCCCTACCGGTTCAACATCGGCGTCTACGGCACCGAGGGCTCGGTCCGCAACGATCAGGTCTTCGCCCCGAAGCTGTTCCCGGGGCAAAACGACTTCATGAAGATCCCTTGCGTCCTGCCCGACAGCGGGGACGTGACCCACCACCCCTTCCAGGGGGAGGCGTCGCACTTCCTCGACTGTATCATTGAACATAAGAGACCGTTTCCCGATCTGGAGGATGCCGCGCGAACGCAGGCGGTGTGCTTCGCCGCCGATCTGTCGGCCGAATCGGGCAAACCGGTGCGCGTTGCTGATATCGGTATTGTCTAGATCCCACTCGAAGAGAACGCATGGAGACACACGCATGGCACACCAAACAAGTCGTAGAGAGTTCTTGAAGACCAATGGAACTCTGGGCCTCAGCGCCGTCCTCGGAACGGTGGCGTTCTCTGGAAGCGCCGGCGCGGCCCCGCGCAAAAAAGTGCGTCTGGGCATCATCGGCATTGGCGGGCGAGGCAACGGCTTGCTGGGCAACCTGCTCGGGATGAAGGACGATGTGGAGATCGGCGCGGTCTGTGATATCTTCCCCGCCCGAGCGCAAGGCGCTCGTCAGCGCGTCATTGGCGCCGGTATGCCCGCACCGGAAGTCTATTCGGGCGATGAGAACGTCTGGAAGAAACTCGTCGACCGCGATGATCTCGACGCCGTCATCATCACCACCTATTGGGAATGGCACACCCCCATGGCGGTCTATGCGATGAAGGCGGGCAAGTACGCCGGCGTGGAGGTCCCGGCCGCCTATACGCTTGACGAGTGCTGGGAACTGGTCAGGACGTACGAAGAGACGGGTGTGCCCTGCATGATGCTCGAAAACTGGAGCTTTCGCAGCGACAACCTGGCCGTCCTGAACATGATTCGGCTGGGTCTGCTGGGCCAGATCATGCACTGTCACTGCGCCCACTCGCACGATTGTATCGACCACTGGTTCTTCGACCGCCAGACGGGTCGTGATCGCTGGCCCGCCAAGTACCTCGTCAAGCACAACCGCGACCAGTACCCGACCCACCAGCTGGGACCGGTCATCAGTTGGATGGATATCAACTGCGGCGACTACTTCGACTATGTTACCGCGACCGCTACCGATGCGGTCGGGATCAACGAGTACTTCGCGACCAAGTTCGGGCCGGACCATCCCAACGCCAAACGCAAATTCGCCCAGGGTGACATTGTCACCACGACCGTGCGAACGAAGAAGGGCAAGAGCATTATCATCAACTACGATATGCAACTGCCTCGCCCCTATGACAACCGCTGGCTGATCCAGGGCACGCGCGGGCTGTACAACGAGCAGCGCGACGCCGTGTATATCAAGGGCAAGAGCCCTGAGTATCACAAGTGGGAGCCGTTCGGCCCGTACCACGGGAAGTACCGCCACGCCTGGACCAGAGAGCCGGCCCTGGGCGGGCACGGCGGCACGGACGTGCGCGAACTGCGCCTCTTCGTCGACGCCGTCAAGAACAGGACGCAGACGCCCATCGACGTATACGACTCGGTCATCATGTGCGTCCACGGGCCGCTGTCGGAGGCTTCGATCGCCCAGGGCGGCGCCCCGGTGAAGGTCCCCGACTTCACGAGCGGTCGCTGGAAAACGAACAAGCCCCGCTTCGCGTTGGACAAGATGGCTTAGAGCGATGCGAGGCGACGATGATTACCATCTCCGGCACACTCTCCAAGGCCTGGATGCACGAACAGTTGGGCGTCGCATTCGATCGAGATTACTATTTCGATCCGGCCAAGCGTCTTGCGGTAGATCGCCAATGTAATGACTACGCGTTGCGCGAGTTTCCTGGCATGGGACTGTTCTATTCGGAGTCCAATCTGGGGCGTCTGGCTCACTGGGATGCATCGCAAGTCCTGGTCGGTGGGATTCAGCCCAACATGATTCTGGGCATGCTCGTCGGCGCCGAGTTCATCCCCGCTGAGGACCGTGACGCCGACATCACGCCGGCGCCCCTGGCTGGGGTCAGTCCGGCCGACTTGCCTTCGCCTGAGGATCTACTGAGCCACGATCTCATCGGGCTCTTTGATGACCAGATCGAGTCGATTCGTTGTCGAAAGGACGCGAGTCTTCTCCCGGTCCCGCCCTTCTTCTGGGATGCATCGGGACGGGTTGCCATCCACGGCGTGCTGACTACGGCTCAGAAACTCTGGGGCGAGGCGGTCTTCCTGGACATGATGACCGAGCCCGAGCGATGCAAGCAGATCATGGCGTGGATCGCCGAAGCCTGTGTCGTGCTTTGCCGGCACTTCAGCCAGGTCGGCGACCTGCCCATAGCGAGCGTTCATGTCGGCGAATGCTCCTGTTGCATGGTCAGCCCCGCCTCCGTGACGGATTTCGTCGCTCCTCTGACGGCATCGATCGGCCGGGAACTGGGCCCCGTGCGTCTTCATTCGTGTGGGGCCAGTACGCACCTGCTGGAAGCCTTCGCCGAGATCGAGAACCTCGGCGCCCTGGATCTCGGAGGCGAGACCACCGTCGGCAAGGCACGGGAGGTCTTCGGGGCGCAGATGCCTATCAGTATCGCGCCGTTGCCCGAGCACATGAGCGATGAAGGGGCCGGCCCCATTCTCGAATGGGCGCAGACCGTTCTGAGCGACAACGCAGGTGGTCCCCTGGAGTACGTCTACCACGTTGAGCCGGGCTACAACCTGGACACGATCCGGGCGCTGGCGGACTTCGCATCGCGCCAGCCCGATTTCGACCCAATACCGCTTCCTTCCCCCGACCGTTGAGCATTCGTGCTGAGGAGAGTCTACCGATGAAGCCCGTTACCCGCCGCCGGTTCCTGAAATACGGAGCGACTGCTCTGGCGCCCGATGCGGAGTCCGTGGTCTCTCTGACCATCCCGCCAATACCGCCTGCGTGCTCCTCGTAGACGGCCGGGGGCAAACGCGATAGACTCTTGCACGTCATGGACGCTGCAACCGGCCATCAGAAGAAATCGGGATCCGCTCCTGCTCTGGTCCTCGGAGTGGGCGTGCTGTCTGTCTCGAGCGGGGCTATCCTCGTTCGCTGCGCGCAGGGCGAGGCGCCGTCCCTGGTCATTGCCGCCTGTCGCATGGGAATCGCGTTCCTGGTCGTGCTGGGTCCGACGCTTCTCCGCCACCGGAACGAATTGCTCGGTCTGCCCCGCCAGGATATCGGCTTGGCGGGACTCTCGGGTTTGGCCCTGGCGATCCACTTCGCCGCCTGGATCTCGTCACTGGCCTACACGTCCGTCGCCAACAGTGTTGTACTGGTCAATACGATCCCGCTCTGGGTGGGCCTGCTCAGCCCTCTAATCGTCCGCGAGCGACCGGCTAGAGCAACGATCATCAGTATCGTCCTGTCTGTCGCCGGGACGATCGTCATCGGTCTGGGAATCGACTCTGACGGGGATTCCGCGAACCACCTACTGGGCGGTTTCCTGGCCGTCGTCGG
>JANQFY010000166.1 GCA_028277585.1 Sedimentisphaerales bacterium | reverse complement strand
CGTGCCGGCCCCGATGACCAGTGCCGTATCGTTCTCGGTGATGGAGGGGCGATTGGCTGCGTGGGCGCCGATGGAGGCAGGTTCCAGCAGCGCCGCCTGAACGAACGACATGCCCTCGGGAAGCTTGCTGACAATCCAGTGGGGCACCGCGACGAATTCGGCCAGCGCCCCATGTCGTTTGAACTCGGGGATCGAGACGCCGAGCACCTGGCGCTTGATGCAACGATTGAGCAGGCCCCGCTTGCAGGCGTCGCACTGGTTGCAGTAGACGGTCGAATCGAAACAGACATGGTCGCCCGGCGCCAGGCCCGTGACGTTTGCACCGATCTGTTCAACGACACCAGCCGCTTCATGGCCCATGATCAGTGGAGGCAGACGTCGTCCGGTCTTGCCGGTGTAGCCCTGGACGTCGGAACCGCAGATGCCGCAGGCTTTGACGCGGATCAGGACCTCGTCGTCCTTCATCTGGGGATCAGGGACGTCCGTGTATTGGAGCGTGTAGGGTTCGGTGTAGAGCAGTGCTTTCATGCGAGAGCCTCTTTGCTTGGCAGCGTTTGCTGGTGATCGGCTATCCGGCCGCACCCACCAGGGGGAACAGCGTGGCGAACAGGGCGGTGAACAGCAATCCGATGATTGCCATGGAGCTAACGGTGACGGTCCAGGTCTTGAGCGTCTCGATCTCGGTCAGCCCGCCCATCTTGGCGAAGATCCAGAAACCTGAATCGTTCATCCAGTTGCCGCACTGGGCGCCGAAGCCGATCGAGGCCGCGAGATAGACGGGGTGGAAGGACAGGTCCATGTTCGCGATCATCGCAACCATGATTCCCGAGGTGGTCATCATCGAGACGGTGCTGGAGCCCTGGGCGAACTTGAGCAGGAAGGCGATGAAGAAGGCCAGGAAGATCAGGCTCAGGCCCTGGACCTCAGCGCCGATGGCTGAGGCGAAGAGTCCTCTAATGGCGTCGCCCACTTGGGCTTTCTGCAACATGGCGCCGAAAGCGCCGCCGGCCGAGGTGATCAGGATAATGACGCCGCCGCTCATGAGGGCGGATTCCACGATCTTGCCCAACTCGACGCGGCTGGGCCGCCGCTGTTTCCACATGACGAACAGCGCGATGGCGGCCGAGGCCAGCAGTGCGAGGTTCGGATTGCCGATCAGCCCGGTGAACTTGGTCGCTTTGCGCCGCGGCGTCATCCACGTATGGGGCTCGATGTAGTCGCCAAACGCCGCTTCGAGCACGAGGCGATTGAAGTGCTCGACCTTGGCGAGGTTGGCGCGGGCTACCCCCTCGGCTTTGAGTTCCTCGGCCTCGCCGGTCAATGTCACGCCAGCGAAAGCCCTTTCGTCATAGAAATCCTTCCTGCCGATCAGAACGCTAAAGGCATCCTGTAGCGCCGTTTCGTTCTCTGGGGCGACGGTCGTCGCCGCCGCGACATTGCGTACTAGAGCCCTCGATTCTTCCGATAGCCGGGTCATGATGTACTGGGCGGGGGCGCCCTGGTCATTGCTGTTGTCGACGAGCGCGGTGCAGAAGTTTGGCCAGTTCGAGACGCTGTCCGAGCGGATTCGTCCGGCGTGTTCGGCATCGGCCGCGGTGGACGTGATCGTGTTCAGCGAGATCAGGATCACGGGCAAGATGATTGGCAAGAGGGAGACGAGCAGGCCGGGCAGTTTGTCGTCGGGCAAGGGTTCGGGCTCGGGGCCCGCCCCTTCGATCGGTCGCATGGGGATGTCCATGTTCCGGGTGAGCCAGCGAATGAAGAACAGGATCACGGCCGCTGTCGGGATCGCGACGGCTAGGCCAATCAGAATCATTATGCCCACGTCGATCCCCATGTCCGATGCGATGTAGAGGGGGCCCGGCGTCGGTGGCACCAGCGAGTGGGTGATCGACGCGCCGGCGCCCATGGTCAGGATCAACGAGAGATACTTCTGACCCGTGCGGCGGTGCATGGAGCGGGCCAGCGGCATGAGCAGGTAGAAGACGGTGTCGAAGAAGACCGGCACGGAAAGGACAAATCCGCTGGTCATCAGTGAGATGGGCGCACGCTTCTCGCCGAGCAGTCGCATGAACATGCGGACGACCCGATCGGCGGCGCCCGAATCGATCAGACAACGACCGATGACGGCCGCCATGGCGATGACAATACCGATCTTGCCGGCGGTCGAGCCGAACGCTGCGGCGACCCGGCTGATCTTCTCGGTCAGATCGCCCGGCGCCAGGAGGCTGACAATCAAAGCGGCTGTGATCAGGGCCAGAAATGCGTGAATGCGCAGCACGACGATCATGCCGATCACGACGGCGATGCCGACCGCGAGGATGATCAGCGGTACGACGGGGCTGACCTCATTCGGCGCTGCGGCCGCGAGAACGTTCAGAAGTCCCAAGCCATTCAAGTTTCTGCCCTCCATGACTCAATACGCGTTTCGATGAACGGGGCGGGCCCCGTCACTTTCGAGCATAGCTTACCGGGCATTGCCGATTATTTCCAGTAGCGGGGCCAGACAAAGATAGCTGAAGAACAGGAACGTGTAGACCAATCCGACCGCGAAGATCCGGCTCGGTTTCAGGACGGCGTAGGCTTCCGGCGAGAGCAGTTTCGGCATGACGAAGTAGAGAGCGATGGCGACACAGGCCGCTTGCAGGGCGATCAGAAGCACGCCTTCGAGGATGGACGAGATCTTCAGCAGGAAGATCGGTTGCGTGCCCAGGGTGAAGACGATGACCATGCTCGTGAGAAAGAACAGGATCAGGAAGATTCGAAACTGGGTCTTCCAGGCGAACTTCCGGTTAAAACCCGGGATACAGATCCGGAATGAATCGGCCAGCAGACGGGGCCAGCCGGCGAGTTGCCCACAGAGGGTGGAGACCATTGCCACGGCGCCGGCAAGTTTGAAGAGGAACCCGCCGAACTTGTCCCAGCGCTGGGCGAAAACCTGAGAGAGGACGTCGGCCATGTCGTTGTTGGCCGGTGCGAGTTGGTTGACGCCCAGGATGCCCGCGCCGGCGATGAGAAACGCGCCGGTGACCAGGACCCCCAGCACCATGGCCAGCGTGGAATCGACGTAGAGCATGCGGCACCAGCCCTTGATATTGAGGGCGGTCTCGCGGGACATCTGTCTCAGAGCCTTTTCATCGGCGGGCTTGCCGTACCCACGTCCGGCCGTGGCGCCGTACCCAGCGCCGAGGACCCAGTAGGTGTACCAGACTTGCGAGGCGAACCCGCCGGCGCCCCAGCCCAAGACCGGGAGAATCTCCTGCCAGGTGCTGTCCGAGACGCTCTCTTTGGCGACCGCCCAATCGGGCACCGCCGGCAGTTGGAAGGTCAGTCCGGCCAGCAGCTCGCGGAGGGGCGGGAACACACGAACCGCGATGTAGAACGCGCCGATGACGACGATGAAGACGAAGAGGCTCATGACGATCTTGAGCACGTTGAAGACGCCCGACCAGGCGACCGCCACGGCGAAGAAGGCGGCGAACCAGCCGCAGAGCGACAAAGGCGCGCAGGGAATGAGACTGTGCAAGAATGCTCCGGCCGAGGTTGCCAGCGTGCCGATCGACAAAATGGCGCAGACGAACTGGACGACCAGGACGATCCAGACGACCCAGTGACGCGGCCCGGGGATGCGATCGAACATGTCGATCATTGCTTCGCCCGTGCAGACGGTGTAGCGCGCGCCGGCCATGCCGACCCAGAACTTCAGGAAGACCCCCATGATGACGGCCCAGAGGACGGTCGTGCCCAGGATGGCGCCGGTCCGGGTCGCGATGATGACTTCGCCCGAGCCGATATACTCAGCGGCCCAGACCATGCTGGGGCCCACGAGCAGGAGAATCGCCAGACCTTTGGGGGCGGCCGGAATGCTCACATTATTGGCGTGCTTGTCACTCTGCGTCATACATGCATCCGTGCGGAGACTCTCTGGCGTCAGGGTGTTCAACAGTGACCACCAGCCTATCGCTTCACCCGTGAGCTGTCTATGTCTTTCTGGCAAGAAGATTGACGCTGTGCGGGGACACCCAATAGAATGTTGCCGCGAGGAGTCAACCCGGTGATGGGACAAGGACGCCGAGTGAGCGCCTGCGGAGAAACCGAAACGTGGTGGTAATCTGGGAGGCCGTACCATGGCAAAGCACTCAATCCTAATGTCATTCGTCTTGTTATTGGTGGTCGGCGCTGCGGTGTGGGGCCAGGCTGGTCATGGGAGCGATCTGTATGGGCTGGCGCGGGTGCAGGAGGGCATGCACAGCAAGCGCGTCAGCAGCTACGATCGAACGGGAGGCAACAACGATCGCTTCGAGCACATCAAGGACGGCGATACGCGCGAGCTGTTCAACGTCAAAGGGGCGGGCATGATCAACCATATCTGGATCACGATCGCACCGCCCCCGGAACGACTGAGTCGAAACGATATCATCCTGCGCATGTACTGGGATGGGAATGCGTTTCCCTCGGTGGAGTCGCCGATCGGCCCGTTCTTCGGGCAAGGGTGGAAAGAGAGTTATCCCTTCTCGAGTCTACCTTTGGCGGCCGGCCCGGTCGGAGGCAGGGGGCTCGTCTCCTATTTCGTCATGCCGTTTGCCAAAGGCGCTCGGATCGAGATTGAGAACCAGACGGGACAGGAGATCCGCGCGTTCTACTACTACGTGGATTACGTCGAGGTCGATCGTTTGCCGGAGGACATGGGCCGGTTCTGCGCCTGGTACAATCACGAACTGACGGGCGCGACGCCGGAAGGCGAGAACGAATGGGGACTGCTGGGCCAGCCCGGGACGAACCCCACGGGCCAGGACAATTATCTGATCGCCGACATCAAGGGCAAGGGACACTTCGTCGGCGTCAACTACTACGTCCACTGCCCGACCCCCATGTGGTATGGCGAAGGGGACGACATGATCTTCATCGACGGCGCCAAGCGGCCCACGCTGCACGGGACCGGCACGGAAGATTACTTCAATACCTCCTGGTGTCCCAAGACGCCCTTTACGCATCCGTACTATGGGTATGCTCGCTTGAACGATGACATCGGCTGGCTGGGCCGGACCCACGTATATCGGTTCCACATCAGCGATCCGCTCTACTTCCAGGAATCGCTGAGGTTCACGATCGAGCATGGGCACAGCAACAACCTAACGCTGGACCTTGCCAGCGTGGCGTACTGGTATCAGGCGTCGCCCTTGACGAAACTGGCGCCCATTCCGGACAGGGCGTCGAGGCAGCCCAAGCCCTTCATCAATCAGAGCGACATCCATCGCTGGCGGCACGAATGGCGCAAGAGCAAAGGGTCTGACAGCCAGCTCTGGGGCAATGAGCGGTGACACGCCCGAGCTGTGTTGTCATGGACGTGACTGTCTGCTGAAGGTCGCTATCGGTCGAGAAGGTGGCGGTACTGCTTCCTGAAGGCGACCATCTGCTGCTCTTGCGCAGGGCTGAAGAAGCCCTGGCGATGGGCGTACGTGTCCATCCAGGTGATCAGACGGTCCAGACTATCTGCATCGAGAGCAATGTCTCTGTGTACGGGGTCTTGAGCGAGCAGCGCCATCAGCTTGCTCTCGCGGGCCGGGCACTGACCGACCTCAGACTTGTCCTTCTCGAAGGCCAGTTTCTCCAGGTCCTTCTCGCCGAACGTGATCAGGTTCTGGTAGGCGTGGTCCTCCGTCAGCGCGAGCTTGGCCGCCTTGGCATCGGAGTTGCCCGCGCTGTGACACGTGACGCAGTGCTTGTCCAGGACGGGCTGCACGAGACGGTCGAAGCGAAGGGGCCAGGACCCTTCGGGCCCCGGCGTCAGTTTCGAGGGGCCGTGCCGGGCCGCCAGCGGCATGCCGCCGTCCGGCGGCGCCTGGTGGCGCGACTCGTGACAGCCGACGCAGGAGAGTTTCTGGTTCGGTAGGACATACGTCAGCGAGCGCATGGTCTGGATCGCCATGCCCTTTTTGTCCAGGGCCTGGAAGAAGACCGGCACGCCGGACGGGATGCGGAAGAAGGCTGAACCGTCCGGCGCGACAGGAACGGTCCCGAGGACGTACTTGCCCGGATCCTCGGCCGAGACGCCGATGCAGGGCTGGTTCATATGCGGCTGTGTCTTAGGTGGCACCGCCACGATGCGCAGACGCTTGACCGAGCCCGGCGAGACGCTCTCCAAGCCTTGATAGATGTCCTGCACCAGCAGGCTTCCTTCCTGGAGGCCTTCCCATTTGATCTCACTGGGATGGGTGGGAGGTTTGCGCCGGGGGCGAACGGGAATCGGATACATGCTGGAGATCGCCTCGTCGCGATAGATCAGTTCGAGGTTCCCGAACCGATCGGCCAGATAGATCCCCATGGCGTTGACCGGGTTGCGATCATCCTTGATCTGCTGACTGCCGGCGTGGGGTGGGAGCCGCCGCGTACTCCAGGCAGTCAGATAGAAATCTTCCGACAACGGATACGGGTTAGCATAGTAGGTGTCGTCCCACTCTTCCGTTTCGGGGAAGGGCACTTCAGGGGTCAGTCGCGTCAGCGGGGTCAGCCCTTCGCTGCCCTTGGTGACGTCGAGCAGAGCGAGCGAACCGCCCGTGATCGAGTGATGCGCGCCGGCGGTGAAGAGGAGCTTGCTGGAATCGGGAATCGAACGGGCTTCAATGATGGCTTGCGGCTTGACCGTGTAATTGCCATAGACCAGTTGGGGATTGGTCCCGTCCTGGTTGGCGGACCACAGGCTAAAGAAGTGCCCGTTGAAGCGGTCGATGTAGTCCCAACGCGTGTAGAGAATCCGTCCATCGTTGGCGATCGAAGGGGTGTATTCGAACGTTTCAAAGGCGGAGATCGGTCGGATATGGCGACCGTTCGCGTCCATACGATGCAGCGTATAGACCGCGCAGGGCCGCTTGTTGTCGCCCCCGCAGCGGACGTAGCTGTCGGGCAGCGTCCGGGCGAGGGTCGCGGCGGTGTTCGCGGTCGTGCATTGCAGGAAGGTTCCTTTGCGCGTCGAAAGAAAGACGATGTCCCCATCGGGCAGATAGCGGGCGTCGAAGTCGTCGTACCGCCCGTGCGTGAGCTGGCGCAGGCCGGTCCCGTCAATGTTCATCTCGTAGATCTGGTAGAAGGCGTCCTCGGGCAACTGTGTCTTGTCCACCTTCTCCATCGCGGCAACGTGCGGATAGTGCCGACAGTAAGCGAACAGGACCTTGTCGCCGTCATAGGATAGATCGGGACGCAGGAAGCTGCCGGCGGGCCAGCCGTTCGTGAGGCAACGCAGCTTCGGTGAGGGTCCTTTGAAATCCTCCAGGACGTAAAGGCCTCCCCCGGGACGCGACCACCAGCCATAGTACTGATCGGAGATATGTGGCAACGTGGCGGGCGCCCGTTTGGCAAACAGGATGTCGTCGAAATCGAGCAGGGGATTCGCGAACGCCATGCGGCGTACGGTCCAACGTAATTCACGGTGCAATTCCTCATGCTCTCGCGTGTCTGACGAGGGCAATTCACTTGCTTGCTTGTCGATGCTGTGAATCAGTTCAAGAGAAGGTTGTGCGTTGGCTCCCATCGCTCGCAGGCGCTCAGCGAGCTGGAGTCCGCGCTTGACGGTGGTTTCAATGGATGCGGCGCCATCGTCTGTATCGTCGTGCTTGCTGGACCACTGGCTCACCGAACTCTGCGTGCAAGACATGCTTAGAGCGATGTTGCTCTCGCTTCCAATGGCATAGACCTCGACCTCGTCGAGATGGAAGTAGCTCGTACCCGGCAATTGCAGTCGCACGAAGCGAGCCGAGACACCGTCCAGGTCGATGCGCAGTGGCTTGGCATCCGAATAGCCCAGAAACTCGGTGCCGTCATGTTGGTAGACTCGTCTGAACGTCTTGCCATCCGGAGAAACCAGCACGATCACGCGAGCAGCCCGTGCGGCAAAATCGACTCGGTTGTAGAGGCGCATACAGTCGAGTTCGAAGCAGGCGCCCAGGTCGACCTGCCACCAGGGCTGGGCTTCGTTCTTCGTGTGGAACCCCCAGCGTCCGTTCTTGATCCCGTCGCAGGCTCGGGCGGCGTCCTGCTCGGGGGTTACGGGGGTCTCCACGCGGCGCAGTCGCTCCTGTTGCTTCCAATCAGCTTCGATCTGCTGCCTCGATACGGACGTGGCGAGGGTAGGTACGCTGACGGCTAGTATCACGAAGAGCGGGAGAAACGTCAGCCGGGTTACCAAACGCATGTCACACTTTCGAGCACGCACCATCGCGGCGCCCTCCTGTGTTGTCACTTGGCCTTGTCAGCGTAGGGCAGCGTATCGGGAACGACGCGAACCTCGGTAGAGAAGCGGTAGGGGACGGGCGTTCCGGAATCGAACACGAGTTCGACGAAATAGGCGGTCCAACCCTTTTCCGGAGCCGGGACGGTCGCGTGTATCATGCCCTGCTCGACCGGCGTCAGCGGTGAACTCTTCCATACGTTGCCGATCGTTTCCTGGCGGAAGTCACGCGCCTCCGGATTGGTGGCGGTCCACAGCGTGACCTTGGTCGGACGTGTCTTGGTTTGCACGGTGACCTGCCCCTCCTCAGGGATCTCCCAGGAGAAGTCGGGCCGGTCGCGACCGGTCAGTACTGAGTGGTACCAGGCCAGCAGGGCCTTCTCCGCGTTCGAACCGTCCAGGCCGTGGTCGGTGTTGGGGCAATAGAGCAGGTGTTTGTCCTCGGGCAGATCGGCGAAATAGAACTGGGCCGAGTCCGGTAGGAAGAACTGATCGCCGGCCGAGTTGATGATGAACTTGGGGATCGTGTAGCGCTCGCGATACGAGTACGGATCCACGAAGTTGCGAATGTCGGTGCCGCCCTTGCTGCCCAACTGGCCCAGGACCTGCATGTCTTCATAATCACCGATCGCGCTGGAGTAGAATCCATAGGCGGCGTAGTGGTGCTCCATCTGTTTGCCCATGTTGAGTACGTCGATCACGATCGGAGCAATGGCGCGCACACGTTTGTCAACCGCGGCGGTCAGCCAGGTCGTCCAGCCTCGCTTGGAGGCGCCCGAGATGACGAACTGGTTGATCTCCAGTTTGCCGTCGGTGGCCTTGGCGATATGGCTCTGGACCGTATCCATGGCCCGCACCGCGCTCTTGACCATGGGCAGAAGCAGCGGCCAGGTGGGGTCCTCGGTCTTGAGGAACTTATCGAAGGTGTACGCGATGATCGCGTCCTCGTAGCGATCGTTTCCCGGATCGTCGGGGAAGACCAGCGGTTGGTTCGGAACCATCCGTAGATCGGCGACGACCGTCTTGCTCTGTAGCGCGATCTCAGTCAGCATGCCGTCAGGCCCGGTCGGGGCCGATCGCCCGTTACGGCCGCCATTGATCCAGAGCAGGGCGGTGTCGAAAGCGACGTCGTTCGGGACAATGAGCGTCAGCCAGTGCTGCCAGAGCGTGCGGTTGACCTCTTTGTCGCTGCGCCACGTCTGGGACTTCATGTCGATGATGTAGATCTTGCCCAGGGGATGGTTGATCGTGTTGACCAACTCGAATGAATAACTTGGATCGGACTTGGCGACGTACTCGTCCAAAGGGGTCGCCGCGGCGGAGACGCCCACGAGCATCACGAGGACAAAGAGAACCATCCGAATCATACGAGTCTTCATGGCCAAACCTCCCTTTCTTCGAGCAGACCTGTGCTACGGGTTCATGTGATTGTGCGTGGAAAAACAGTTCGCAGATACTCGGCGTCGTAACGGCAACTCTCCTCTCGGCCGAGCGGCATCTTGATCCCTTCCATGACGAGCCATCCCCGGTAGCCGACCGCGTCCATGGCTTCGCGGACGCGCGGGAAATCGATCGAACCTTTGCCGTAGAGATCGTCGTAATCCTTGGCGTGAAACTGGCAGACGCGGTCGCCCAGGTCGCGAGTCTCCTGGTAGATGTCGTAGCCTTTATGGTGCGAGTTGCCGACATCGTAATACACCTTGACGGCTGACGAGCCAACCCGGTCGAGGATGGACAGATGCTGGGCGCCGCTGAGCCAGGATTCGATCGCCAGTGTGACGTTGGCCTTCTCCGCCTTGGAGGCGATGTTCTTCAGTCGGCTCACGGTTGTGTCGATGCCCTTGGGGTCTTCCAGCAGATCGCCGTTGCCGAAAAAGGCCAACAGGATGATATCCGTTCCCATCGTCCTTGCGACGTCGATGGCCTGGTCCACCCACCGCTCCGCGCGGGGATCGCTCTTGTAGGGGATGCTGTTGAGGACGCCCATCGCCAGCGATGCCACCTGCAGGCCGTGGTCGTCGGCGCGTTGCAGGATCGCCTGCTGACGTTCGGCATCGAACAGGGGCAACTCGTTCTCGCTGCGTCCGAAGTCAACCTGAACGCCATCGAGGCCAATCCGCTGGGCGACGTCGAAGGATTCCGGCTTGCAGTTCTCGCCCAACGTCCAGTCACAGGCGCCGAGTTTGAAGCCGGCCGGGGCGCGTCGTGACGTGAGAACGCTGCACGACGACGTCAGAGAAAGACCTGCCACGACGCAGGCCGTCTGGGCGAGCATGTGACGACGTGACATGTTCTGTGTCTTCACGCAAGAACCTCCCTGGATGTGTATTATCGCTGAGATCTACGCTTTCAGACCTTTGAGGTTGGCGTCCAGCTTCTCCTTCGTGTTCAGCAGTTCGGTCCAGGTGACCTTGCGATTCTCATAGGCCGCGGTCCGGCCCAGAATGGTCACGAGGTTGCTCTGCACGCTGCACTCGACCGTCGGGTTCGAGTAGTCACCATCCTGGATGCTCTGGTGGAACGTTTGAATATTGGCGACGGTGCCGTCCTTGTAGATGCCGGGCGATTTGCCGCCGCGATAGAAATGGTCGCCGCGGATCAGGACTTGCCCGCCGTACTGTGTCTCGAGGATGCCCTCGGTGCCGAACATGCGGTTGCGGATGCCTTCGGGTTGCGTGCCGTAGCCCTTGGACTGGCGCGAACTGAATGTGATGCCGATGTCGTCGGCGTACTGGAAGAGAATGCTGAACGTGTCGTAGCAGGTCCCGACGGGGCGGAATTTGCGCCCCCCCGTGCCGACCGCCCAGACCGGAGGTTTGTGCATGATCCAGTTCATCACGTCGAGCGTGTGAATGTTCTGTTCGGTGATGATGTCACCCGAGATGACCTTGTCCAGCCCCCAGGCGCGGAGCCGCATTTCCGGGTTATTGGGGTCCTTGCGCCACGAATCGTACATGCGGCCGAACGGATCGCCTGCGTGGTAGGTGCATTCGCCGAAAGCAAACTTGCCCAGCGCCTTCTCCTTGTGGACGCGCCGCAGCGCCTCCATGTAGAACGGATCGGAGCGGGTCTGGAAATCGATGAGGAAGCAGAGGTTCTCAGATGAAGCCTTCTTGCCGCTGTCGCCGATGCTCAGGCAACCCGGCACATCGACGGCGATCGGCTTGGCGACGTAGACGTGTTTGCCGGCTTCGACAGCCGCGGCCGCCTGCTCCGGATGGAAGTACGGCGGACTCTCAATCGCGACGGCGTCGACGTCTTTCAGGAGCTTCAGGTAGCCCTTGAGACCAGGGTAGCGCTGGGAGGTCGGGACCTCCAGTTGATTGCCCAGATTGTCGATTCGATCCTGGAAGTAATCGGCGGCTGCGACCACGTCGTATCCACCGTGCGCTTTGAAGAGTTTGGCGATCCACGTGCCGCGCCCGCCGCAGCCGATGAGGCCCAACTTGACCTTCGAGTTGGCCGCATAGGTGCGGGCCATCTGAGGCGACGCGATCGTGAACGACAACGCCGCAGCGCCGGCGCTGGCGACGAATCGACGACGGCTCAGATTCTGGCAGGGAGAGGTGGGGGGCAGCGAAGATCGGCTCAGGGACATAGTGCAGTCCTCCTTTCTCAAACGCTTCAGTGTTGGCATGCCCTGGTAGGCATTCTCCTACCGGGCGATTATAGCGTGTGGATCGGGATGTGCAACGCGTTTCGGCGATCTCAGGTCTTGGGTTCAGCCGTGTCTTGCCGCCGGCCACGCGGGGTTGGCCTGTCGTAGGTGACAATCGGCGTGTGTTTCGCTTCCAGGTGCTCGAGGTTCATATAGTGGTCGCGTTTGACCTTGCCGGTCGACGTCTTGACGAACTCCTCGGTGTGGATCTCCACATGTCGCGCCCCGACCTTCTCGAAGCTGGAGAGATGCTTGTTGCGCTGCTGGCAATCTCGAATGCTCTCCCAGACGAGATTCTTGACCACCTGGGGTTCCGCTTCGAGATCCTCCTGGCCGCGCCCCGTATGGGTCTCCAGGGTGTCCCAGGCCGGTTGCACGAGGGCCCGCATGGTCTCTTCCATGATCCCGTTGGC
>JANQFY010000164.1 GCA_028277585.1 Sedimentisphaerales bacterium | reverse complement strand
GTCGGGAGTCGTCTACGGATTGCTCGGGTATGTCTGGATGCAGAGCAGGTTCAATCCCGCGTCGGGTCTGGTCTTGCATCCCCAGACCGTCACGCTCATGATCATCTGGTTCTTCCTGTGCCTCTCCAACATCATGGGCCCTATCGCCAACACCGCCCATGGCGTCGGCGCGGTCGTGGGCATCGCCTGGGGATTCGCCGAGGCGCGGATCGCCACCCGACATCGCTTCCGGTAGAAGCACCACTCCCTTATCCGGGGTGTGACTCGACCTACGGCTGAATCGGATGTCCCGTTTCGCTCTGGGGCGTCGGGCGCTGCGCTGTACTGATCCGGTCAAAGTCCTGTGGACCGTACGCCGTGACGCGCATCCGCTCACCGACCTGCTTGTAGTGAAGCAAGGCGCTGTCCTTGTCCTTGAAGTCCTTCTCCGTAAACAGGAGCGTCGTCAAGCCGACCAGCAGAACGTCGCCGTCCGACAGGGGCGTCTCATCCTCGATCTTCCGATTGTTGATATAGACCCCATTGCGGCTCTTCATATCGAACGCATAGTACTGCTGCGTCTTCTCGTCGAAGCGGACCTGCAGATGCTTGCGCGAGACCATGTTGTCCAGGACCTGGATGAGCAGCGCCTCGTCCCGACCGATGACGCTCGTACGATGTCCCAGCGGATAGTAGTTGCCTTCTTGCTTTCCCGATGTGATGATCAGTGATGCCATATCGTCTACCTCGATCCTGCACCTGAAAGCCCATTGACTGTCCCAGTCCCCAAATCCTACGCCCCGAGCCGAGCCCTGTCAAGGCCCACCCATGCAAACTATATCGAGGTTGACCTCGCCGGCGCCCTCCGATATGGTCACTCGAATCGACTAATAGCTGGAATCGGGGAATCAGCCTCCCCCCGAGCAGACAGCTATCCTCTCAGCGAAGACCTGGAAAGGAGCGATCGATGCGACATACCAGATGGACTATGCCAGCAACGCTGTTGACGATCCTGGTTACCTGGGCCGTCCTGCCGGCCGACGCCGTCGCAAGCGACCAAGAGGCTTTCAAGGAATTCTTGAACTGCCGCGTCGTGCCGCGACTGGGCAACCCGTGGGACTACACCTTTGAACCGGGCAAGTTCCCCGCACTCGAGTGGGACAAGCCCTATCTCGTCGCGCACGTCCTCGGTGACTTCCCCCTCCAGGCCCGCTGGTTCGACGGGGAACTTAACGAGGTCGAGCATCCCAACAAGCCGGGTCGCTACGCCTACTACGTAGAAGGCAAGCCCGCTGAAGGCCCAATCATCCGGCGAGCCGGGACGGTCTTCTGTCGCCCGAAGTACTGGTTCGCCTGGAACGACAAGCCCAAGGCCTATCCGGACTTCCTACCAGTCGACGGTCTCAGCCGCTCCACCTGGAAGAAGCACCAGGAAGCCATCGCGGCCCATTCCGGGCGCACCGTGCTGCTCTCGATCCTCAGGCAGGAGCAAGGCGCTGTCCTTCTGTCCTTTCTGCACGAGATGGAGAGCAGCAACCTGCAGGCCGGCCCCATGGTGACGCCCGTCATCCGCGACCACGAGTATCAGCTGGCCCTCAAACGCAAGGTTCTCGAGGCCACCCGAGAGATCGCCACCTTGAAGAGGCCGCGAAGATCGCAGAACCGGCGGGCCCCCACGCTCCGCGCCGGTTCCGAAGAGGAGGCCGGATTCAAGCCAGGCGCCGCGGCGCGGATACGTGAGGTCTGTCAGAACTGGGCCGCCGAGAGCGGCGAACCCTTCACCGCCCTGGTCGCCCGGCGTGGCGTCGTGGTGCTCGACGGAGCATTCGGCACCTACGATTGGGGCCCCCTGACGCGCCAGACGCCGTCCGAGATGGCGTCCCTGACCAAACTCGTCACGGGCCTCCTCTTCGCCCAGTTCGTCGACCAAGGCTTGATCGACATCGATGATCCCGTCGGCAAGTACCTGGCGGACTTCCCCACCGAAGGTGACAAAGTCGTCACGCTGCGTCAGTGCTTCACACACACCACCGGCCTGAGCGGACACGAGGAATGGGGCGGCCTGCACAATCCGTGGCTGGAGAACGTGATCGCCAATCAACTCGAGCATCTCCCCGTCGGACGCGTCCACGAATACAACGGCATGGGCTACGACCTCGCCGGCCGCGTCATGGAGGTCGTCACAGGCAAGAGCGTTTTCCGGCTCATGCACGAGCACCTCTTCGCCCCCCTGGGCATGGTGAACACGACGTTGGAGGAAGACCTTGGTTTCAGTTGTTTCAGCACGGCGAGCGATTTCGCCCGACTGGGGCAGCTCCTACTGAATCGGGGCTCATACGGGGAACTCGAGTTCTTCTCAGCCAAGACGTTCGCAGCCCTGCTGCCCAAGCCGCTCGGTGACTACTATCCCGGCATCGACAAGGAATGGGGCCTCGGGATCACCTGGATGCGTCAGAAGCACCCCGATTCCGGCCAGGAGGGAGTGCCCCAGGGCGCGACAATCCTGAGCAAGAACGTCATCGGGCATGGCTCAGCCACGTCGGCGATTCTGCGCGTGGATATCGATAACGATCTCGTCATCGCCCAGTCGCGCCGTCGCGGCGGCAAAGGATACCGAAAGCACCTACTGGAATTCCTCACCGCTATCGAAGAGGGGCTTCAGTAGAACCCGCGGCCCGGACGAGAAAAACAAATCGTAGCCCTTTGTCGCGGCGACCGGTACAATGGCCCTGCGTCACCGAACGGATTCTTCGCAGGAGATAGCTCAGCTTCGGAAGTTATGGACATCCACAACCTCATCAGCTTCATCGGCATCTTCGGCTTCATCTCGATCGCCTGGTGCCTTTCCAATCAGCGGCGCAACGTGAACTGGCGCGTCATCGGCTGGGGCGTCGCCCTGCAATTGGCGCTAGCGCTATTCATCTTCGTCGTACCAGCCGGCACGAAAGTCTTCCTGGCGGTCAACGACGTCGCCGTCAAGGTAATCGAATCGGCCGGCGCCGGGGCGCAGTTCGTCTTTGGACGCCTCGCGCTGGGCCCGGGCCAAACGGGCGACGATGGGGCCGAGTCGCTCGGGTTCATCCTCGCCTTCCAGGGCTTCCCAACGATCATCTTCTTCTCGGCGCTGATCGCGATCCTGTACTACCTGCGCATCATGCCGCTGCTGATCAAGGCGTTCGCCTGGATCTTCACGCGCCTGATGCGCATCTCCGGCGCCGAATCGCTCGTCGCGGCCAGCAACATCTTCGTGGGCGTCGAGTCCATGTTGACCGCCAAGCCGTACCTGCCCCGCATGACGCGCACGGAGACCTGTACGATCCTGACCGCCGGAATGGCGACCGTCTCGTCCAACGTGCTGGCCCTCTACGTGTTCAGCCTGCAAGAGCAGTTTCCGACGATCGCCGGGCACCTGATCTCCGCCTCACTGCTCTCAGCGCCGGCGGCCCTGGTCATGTCCAAACTGTTGCTCCCCGAGAGCGAACAACCCGAAACCCTGGGCGTCCGGACCGAGCCGTACTATGAGAAGGACAGCAGCCTGTTCGAAGCCGTCATCAACGGCGCCAATTCCGGCGTCCGCATGATCGTCGGGATCGCCGCCCTGCTGATCGCCGTTCTGGGATTGGTCGCCCTGGTCGATCTCATCCTGGGCGGCGTCGGGAGTCTGGTCAACCCGCGTCTTGGCTGGGAGGGTCAGTGGTCTCTCAAGGGGTCGTTCAGCTATCTGTTCTACCCCGTCGCGTATGCCCTGGGCGTCCCGGGCGAGGATGTGCGACACGTCTCGCGAATCGTGGGTGAGCGTCTGATCGTCACGGAGGTGGTCGCCTACAAGGACCTGGCGGCCGCGATGAAGGACGGTCTGTTCGCCCATCCGCGCTCGGCCGTCATCACGACCTACGCCCTGTGCGGATTCGCCCATATCGCTTCGATGGCGATCTTCGTGGGCAGCCTCTGTGCGCTGGCGCCCCAGAAAACCAAGGATATCGGACCCGTCGCCGTCCGGGCCCTGATCGCCGCCACGCTGGCCTGCCTGATGACCGGCTGCGTAGCGGGGACCTTCTTCACCAACGAATCCATTCTGCTGGGAGGATCGTGATGTTTGTCCGATCGCTCGCTGATTGCGCGGAGTTCGTCGCGGGCGACGACTCGCTGCTGCGTGAACTGTTGCATCCCGACAAAGCCAAGATCGATATCCGCTACAGCCTCGCCCACGCCCGCGTCCCATCGGGCGAGACCACAAAGCGCCACCGACTGGCCACCTCCGAGGTCTACTACATCATCGAGGGGACGGGCAAGATGACCATCGATGACGAGTCCCGCGAGGTCGGGCCCGGCTGCGCCGTCTACATCCCGCCCGGAACGGTCCAGTCGATCCAGAACACCGGAATCAGCGACCTCGTCTTCCTCTGCATCGTCGACCCCGCCTGGTGTCCCGAGGACGAGGAAATCCTCGGCGATTGACAGAAATGTAGGATGGGCAACTCGTTGCCCATGCGGGCATCCATCACAGTAGCGACTCCCAGAATTCGCGAACGCGCTCAGCCGCTCGGGGTAATGAGAACCTCTCTACCGCGTCCCTTCGCGCCTGCGACGCCAGCCGGGCGCGCAATTCGCCATCCGTGAGCATCCGCCGGACCGCTGCTGTGAGGGCATCGAGATCGCCAGGAGGGGTCAAGAGAGCGGAAACCTCATCGGCCAGAATCTCAGTCGTTCCGCCTACCTCGGTCGCGACGATCGCCTTTCCGCAGGACGCCTCCTCGAGCAGCACCCGGCCCAGGGGCACCTGATGGGCCGTATGGACCAGGAGATCGAC
>JANQFY010000347.1 GCA_028277585.1 Sedimentisphaerales bacterium | reverse complement strand
CGGCGGACGCTTCGCCAATGAGAATCTCCAGCGCTACGTCGATCGGATCGGCCAACGGATGGCCCGGGTCTGCCAGCGGCCCGACATCGCCTATTATTTCACCGTCGTCGATCACAAGTCGATCAACGCCTTCGCCGTGCCCGGTGGATACGTCTTCATTACGCGCGGGTTGTTAGAGAAGCTGGAATCCGAGGGGCAACTGGCTGCTATTCTGGGTCATGAAGTGGCCCATATCGTGGCGCGCGACACCATGGTGGCGCTGAGTCAGAAGCTTGGCATGGGCGCCTTGGTCGCGGCATCCGCGGCCGTGGGCGGCGCCGGCAGCAACGACCTGTTGGCCGGGACGGCGTTCATATCGAGCGTGCTGACCCTGGAGTACAGTCGCGCCGACGAGAAAGCCGCCGACCTGGCGGGCATGTCCTACATGACTCAGGCCGGCTACGATCCCAACGGGGCGGTCGAGACGATGCGGGTTCTGGAGGAACTGCAAACCATGCGGCCCATCGAGTTCTTCTCGACCCATCCCAATCCGGAGAATCGCGTCGTCTATCTGGAGGATCGTATCGAGCGGCGCTATCGGATGCTGGGTGAGTTGAAGATTGGGGTCGAGGACTATCAGCAGAATGTCCTGGCGGTTCTGGCCGAGAGCAAGCCGGGCCGTCGACCTTCGAAGGAAACGGCCAAGCCCGGCAACAGCATAGGCCGGCCCCTTCGCGGGAGACCGGCCCATGATTGACTCATGAAACTCGCAGAGTCATAGGCGGCGGCACCCGGCTCCACGATTCTGACAAAGATGCTCAACGGCCCGTGCGTTCCTTCCAGCGCGTTTCCACCTTGCTGAATTTGCACTTGGGACACTTGTCGGGGAATTCGGTTTGTGAGGCGCCCTTGATGAAGACCTCCCCGCACTTCTCACACTTGACCGCTTCGGTGACCTTGTCCTGGCCGCACTCCTTGCACGTCAGCAGCAGCACCATGGCGCCCGGATTGTCTTTGGCCTTGGCCTCCATCTCCTTGTAGTACTGCTTTTTGCCCATCTCATAGGTCGCGTTGCAGGCCTTGTTCGCACAGCGGACCCATATCGTCTCATCGTCGGGGATGTTGTCGACGCCGCTGCTGTCGCCCCCGCCGGAGAAGATGACGTAGCCGGCCACGAGTAGACAGATGAGAATGACAACGCC
This sequence comes from Sedimentisphaerales bacterium, assembly GCA_028277585.1. GTDB lineage: Bacteria > Planctomycetota > Phycisphaerae > Sedimentisphaerales > Anaerobacaceae > Anaerobaca. Next base: position 7,184 of record JANQFY010000347.1, on the reverse strand, counting down.
GTAGATCACATTCTTCATAGCTAAGGCCTCCCGAGTCAAAAACAGTACTCTCTATCGGTCCGTTCCCGCTGCATGCTCAGTCATCGCGGCGGTTCCTCTTGATGACTCCTCATTTGAGCATACTGCTGGGGTCGGCCCGTGTCAAATACTCGTTGGCGTTCCGGCCGGGTTCCGCACGATGCGGAGGATGCGGGCCGGCTCTTCCGGAAATCCCGTTCGCGCCGAGAGGTAGGCCGACTCGAAGACGGCCATGTTGGTCAGGTTCTCGGCGGCGCTGCTGACCATCTCGTGATTGCCCGGATTCTGGACGCTCTGGGCGAAGTCTGAGACGAGCCGCACCAGGACGTCCCGCCGGGTCTCGGTGTATTGCCAGGTCTGCGGTTCCGTGGCGTCGCGTTTCTGGAGAATGACCTCGTTGTCAGTGACGCTCAGACTGGCGTCCTTGCCATGAACGCGCAGCAGGGCGGTGCTCGGCCCGGCGTCACAGCGTTGCGAAACGATCAGGTTGCCCATGAGCGCGTCGCTGAATTTCATGGAGACGATCGCCGTGTCTTCGGTCAGGTAGAGGCGCTGCTGTTTGTCGGGCGCCTGGTTGGCGGTCAACGCGTAAACCTGCTGCGGAACGGGGAAGTTCCATAGGATCTGGTCGACCATCTGGTGGCTGTCGCGCAGGAGCACGCCGCCACCGGCCAATTTCGGATCGGTGTGCCAGGCCGGGCGTTCTGAGCCGTCGATGCGGCACTCGACGGCCACGAGAAACGGGTGTTGGACTTGTTCCTGGGCCAACAGGTCACGGGCGGTCCGGTAGCTCGACCGGAAGCGAGCCGGGTTGGCGATGGCGAAGCGAACCTTCTCGACTTCAGCCAGACGCGCGTATTCCAGCGCCTCCTCGAAGTCACGCGCCGAGGGAGGGAGCTTCAGTACGTTGAACTTCTTCTTGAGCGCCGTCTTGAGGTGGTCGTCGCAGAGGTGGATATCGGCGGCGACCAGCAGGCAGTCCAGCGTGTGCTGAACGATCAATTGGCGAAAGTCGGAATGAGGCTCGCAGTGGAACTCTTCGGCGGCCTTGGCGGCGCGTTGCGGGTCCTGATCCGCCACGGCCTTGATCTCGAAGCAGCCCGCACCCTCAGCGGCCTCGAGCATTTCACGGCCTTCCTTGTTGAGGCCCAACAGGCCAAGTGTCAGTCTGTCTTTCCCCATAGGCTAGAGTACGCGTCGCCGCTCTCGGTGTTCGTTCGATGTCACGCGCAGACCGGCCTGGGCGACTTCCCAGCCGGTTCGCATCGCGCCGTCTTTGGCGCGCGAAGAGTTCTCAGAGAACGATGTCCTTGTTGTCGTCCTCGGTCTTGTTCGCCATGGAGTAATCGGTGTCCTGGCGCTTGTGATTGACCTTGAGCTTCTGGTTATAGAGATGCACGACGTCGTCGGCGTTGAGGCCCACACACTGGGCCAGACTCATCCAGAAGAACAGCATGTCGATCACTTCGACGCGGGCATTCTGCAGATCGTGCAACTCGAACCGCCGACCCTCCTTGGCTTCCTTGCACCAGTGCTTCCAGAAGGTGCAGTCGCGCAACTCTTCGAGTTCGTTGCTCATGGCGGCCAGGTAGTTGTTGAGCCACTGTCCGGCGACCTGCGGATCGAAATTGGCGCGCAACGCATCCGGGTCGAACCCGGTGCGTTTGTTGAGTTCGGCTTGTTGTTTGAAAAGCTCGTCAAGCATGGGACGCATCCTTTGCTGGGACATTTCAGACCGTTCTCGAACAGCCCGTCACGGCCGTTCGATCGCTCCGATCAGCCCCCGGGGCGACCGCTCAGTCGCGGCCGCCGTCTTTGGGCGGAATAATGAAGTGCTCGGGAACCGGGAACCGGGAGCAGAGCAACAGAACCTCTTTGCCGATCTTGGCGATCTCGGTCTCGTTGTCGATGTTCTCGGCCACGCGATGGATGAAGGTCGCGATCTGCTCGGCTTCGGCCTCCTTCATGCCGCGCGTCGTGATGGCCGGCGTGCCCAGCCGCAGGCCGCTCGGGTTGAACGGCGGCGCCGGGTCGCCCGGAACGGTGTTGTAGTTCGACACGATCCGCGCCCGATCGAGCGCCTTGGCCAGCTTCTTGCCTGGAATGTCCTTGTTTCTCAGGTCGATCAGGAGCAGGTGGTTATCGGTCCCGCCGGTGACCAGGTCGAAACCGTATTCCAGCAGTTTGTTCGCCAGGGCCTGGGCGTTCTTGAGGATCTGCTCGGCGTAAGCGACGAACTCGGTGGTGTCCGCTTCGGCCATCGCCACGGCGATCGCCGTTAGCGTGTGCATGTGGGGGCCGCCCTGAAGGCCCGGGAAGACCGCCTTGTCCACCTGCTTGGCGTGGTCGGCCTTGCACAGCAGCATGCCGCCGCGCGGGCCGCGGAGTGTCTTGTGGGTGGTCGTTGAGACCACGTCGGCATAGGGCACCGGGCTCTTGTGCAGGCCGGCGACCACCAGACCGGCGATGTGGGCGATGTCACTGACCAGGTACGCCCCGACCTCCTTGGCGATGTCCCCGAAGATCTCGAAATCGATCAGACGCGGATACGCCGTGGCCCCGGAGATGATGATCTTGGGGCGGTGTTCCTTGGCCAGAGCGCGAATGGCGTCGTAGTCGAGCAGGCCCGTATCGGTGTTTACGCGATACGAAACGGACTGGTAGAACTTGCTGGTCAGCGAGACCTTCCAGCCGTGGGTCAGGTGTCCGCCGTGGTCCAGGGACATGCCCATGATGGTGTCGCCCGGAGCCGCCAGGGCGGCATAGGCGGCCAGATTCGCCACCGAGCCGGAGTAGGGCTGCACGTTGGCGTGGTCGGCGCCGAACAACTTCTTGGCCCGATCGCGCGCCAGCTTCTCGATCAGGTCCGTGACCTGCTGTCCCTCGTAATAGCGCTTGTCGGGATATCCCTCAGCGTACTTGTTCGTCAGGCAGCTCGAGGTGGCCATCATCACGGCGCGCGAGACATAGTTCTCCGAGGGGATCAGTCGGATCGAACCGCTTTGGCGGGCCTGTTCCTGTCGTATCAGCTCATAGATCTGAGGGTCATAATGCTCAAGAGCTGTCTGCATACCGATTTCTCCATCAATGACGGTACCTGCGTGGATGATTTCGTGACTTGCTAAAGTCAGATTACAGTTAAGCCGTCCTTATAGCACAGTAGTGCTGTCCAGACAAGGATTTATTCATTGACAAACTCGAACCGAATATTAACATAGAAAGTTTAGCGATGGTTTGAGGTGATTATCCACTTGCCGTTATGTCCGAATCGGATACCCAAGCACAGACACAGGCCCGAGCCTACTTTGAGCGAGCTCGCCAAGCATCGGAGGCGGGGGATTTCGACCGCGCCATTGACGCCTATATTGACGGGCTGAGACGCTCTCCGAACGCGGTGGAGGAAGGGCACATTGAGCTGCGCGTCCTGTCGCTGCGCCGGCAGAAGCGCGGGGGCGCCCAGCCGAGTCCGGAGGAGGCCAACGAGCGTCTGACGCAGGGGGAGACCCCCCTGGAGCGGATGCTGGGCGCCGAGTACCTCCTGGCCAAAGACCCCGAGCACCTGGCTTACGGGCGGGCCCTGCTGCGGGCCGCCGTGGCGGGACGCTACCGGGAGGCCGCCAAGTGGATCGCGGATCTGATGTTCCTGGCCAACAACAACGCCAAGCGACCCTCCGCTTCGGTCTACGTTCTGCTCAAGAGTGCCTACGAGGCGATCGGATTCCTGGAGCGGGCGGTCTCGGCCTGCCAGCGGGCCGTTCGACTCAAGGGCGATGATCCCGCCCTGGTGGTGGAGCTGAAACGCCTGGCCGTTCAATTGGACGCCGCCAAAGGCGGTGGTGGGGCCAAGACGCCGGCGAAAGGACCGGCTCTGGACCGAACGCGTCCCGAGCGGACCCGAGTTCAAGCAGCCAACACCCCGAAGGCTGAGACGGCAGGAGAAACAGAGTCGGCTGGTTCGGAGACGGGGCTGAATCTCGACGTCGGCGGCGATCTGGCCGCGGCCCGCACGTTCTTCGCCAAGGCCCGTAAGGCGGCTGAGGGCAAGAACTACGACTACGCCATTGAGATGTATCTCGACGGATTGCGGCGGGCGCCCGATGCGTTGGAGGAAGGGCACCTGCCCCTCTGCGAACTGGGGCTCCAGCGACGCGGCAAGGGGGGCAAGAAGCCCACCATGGTCGAGCGGGTCAAACGGCTGCGGGGCAAGAACCCCCTGGAGCAGATGCTCAACGCCGAATACCTCTTCGCCAAGGACCCGGATCACACGCCGTATGCCGAGGCGATGCTCAAAGCCGCCGTCGAGGGCGGCTACCACAAGACCGCCCATTGGATGGCGAATCTGATCTTTCAGACCAACAACGCCGTCGAGAAGCCTTCTCTGCAGACCTATATCCTGCTGAAGGACTCCTATACGGCGATGGGGCAATACGACAAGGCGGTCGCCGCTTGCCAGCGGGCCGTACGAATGCGACCCGACGACAAGGATCTGGCTGATGAATTCAAGAACCTCTCGGCCGAATTGACCATGTCCAAGGGCAAGTACGGCGCCGAGGGCGATTTCCGCCAGTCCATTCAGGACCGGGACGAGCAGGCCAAGCTCTATGCGCAGGATCGGGTGATCAAGACGAAGGACTACCGCATCACGGCGGTCGAAGACGCCCGCAAGGCCTACGCGGCGGACCCGGATTCGCCTCGAAATGCCTTTGCCCTGGCTGATGCGCTGGCCGATCTCGACAAAGAGGAATCGGCAAACGAGGCTATCGCCTTTCTGGAGAGTACGGCCGAGCGGCTCCAGGATTTCCGCTTTCACGAGCGGGCCGGGCAATTGAGAATCCGGCAGATCAAGCGGCAGATGAAGCCCGTCAAGAAGCGCCTCAAAGGCCAACCGGATGACGATCAGGCCCAGAAGGACCTCGATAAGCTGGAGGGCACGCTCCGGAAGATCGAACTGGACCATTACCGGCTCTGCATGGAGAATTACCCCACGGATCTGGCGGCCAAGTATGAGTACGCCGTGAGGTTGATGGGCGACGAGCAGTATAACGAGGCGATTCCCCTCTTCCAGGAGGCCCAGAAGGACCCGCGACGCAAGATTTCGGCCATGGACAAAATCGGCTATTGCTTCTTCAAAAAAGGTTGGTATGCTGACGCGGTCGATGTCTTTGCACGGGCGATCGAAGCCTATGAGATAAAAGATGATGCAACCGCCAAGGAATTGCGGTATAATCTCGCACGGGCCTATGAAGAGCAGCAGGATCAGGAAAAGGCCTTGGAGTTGTATCGTCGGATTGCCCAACTCGATTTCGGCTATCGGGACGTCTGTGATCGGGTGGATCGGTTGAGAGCCGCCCAGCAGGACGGTTCGGCCGAATCGAGCGGCGACGACGCGTGAGAATGCAGCTAACCTCTCAGTGAGTTTGTTTATAGCGTTTTAGAAGCGTTCAGGAGAACAAAGTGGCACATTCGTTATCAGCGAAGAAGAGAGTCAGGCAGAATGCCAAGAGACGGACGACCAACCGAGCCCGCAAGAGCCAGGTTAAGGGCCAGATCAAGCAGTTCGAGACGGCTCTGGAAGAAGGCAACGTCGAGGCGGCCGCCGCCCAATTGCGACTGACGGCTCAGAAGCTCGACAAGGTGGCGTCCACCAGCACGATGCACAAAAGGACGGCCGCACGCAAGAAATCGCGTCTGGCCAAGAAGCTCAACGCGCTGAAAGCCAAGCAGGGCGCCTAATTCGCCCGATCGGCGGCCCGGTTCGCGGCTTGCCGCCAGGCCCGGGCTCCTCTGCGGTGCAAACATGATTTTGCCCCGGAAATCCGCCAGCACCCAACTGATGATCGTCGGTTGGGTGCTGCTTTTGTTGGTGTAGTGCATGCCTAGCGTCTTTCGCGACCGGATCATCAATCTCCTCAGGCACGACGATTACTCCCCCGTGAAAGTGGCCCATCTGGCCAAGGCGCTCGGGATCGATTCCGAGGCGTATCCCGAGTTCAAAGCGGCTTTCGACGAGCTGCGCCGGGCCGGGCACGTGGTCATCGGATCGGGCAATCTCGTCACGCTGCCGGCCATGGCCGGCCAGGTCGTCGGGACCTTCCGGGCCAATCCCAAGGGCTTTGGGTTCGTCGTGCCGCAGGAGACCAATACGCATGGGGACCTATTCATCCCGCCGGGCGGGACTGCCGACGCGATGACGGGCGACACCGTCCTCGCCAAGGTCACCCGCAAGGGCAAGCGCGGCGGCGAGACTCGCTATACGGGCCAGATCCTCGAGGTCCTCGAACGGGCCAACGACCAGTTCATCGGCACGCTGGTGCGTCATCCCGAGGCCTGGGTCGTTCAACCGGGCGGCAAGCGGTTCTTCGAGCCGATCGTGGTTGAGGACGTCGCCGCTAAGGGGGCCCGGGAGAAGGATAAGGTCGTCGTTGAGATCCTCTCGTATCCGACTGAGCAGTACATGGCACGCGGGGTCATCGTCGAGGTGCTGGGCCGCGCGGGGCGCTACGACACCGAGATCGAGGCGGCGATTCGCCAGTACCACCTGCCCGGCGAGTTCGACAGTGAGTGTCTGGACCAGGCTCGCGCCGCGGCCAAGACCTTTAAAGGTTGCGCTGATCCCGGTCGTGAGGACATCACCGACAAGGTCATCCTCACCATCGATCCACCCGACGCGAAGGACTTCGACGATGCGATCAGTCTGGAGATCGATGCGAAAGGGCACTGGGTGCTGGGCGTCCACATCGCCGACGTCAGCCAGTTCATCGAGGCCGGTTCGCCGCTGGACGAGGAGGCGCGGCTGCGGGGCAACAGTACGTACCTGCCCGGCAAGACCATTCCCATGCTGCCCGAAATCCTCAGCAACGGGATCTGCAGCCTCCAGCCCGACCAGCCGCGCTTCGCCAAGAGCGTCTATATCACCTATGACGACGAGGGGCGGATTCGCGCCCGTCGCTTCGCCAACAGCCTCATTCGCTCCAACGCCCGGCTGACGTACGTTCAGGCCGACCGGATCATCAAGGGGCACACCAAGGACGCCGCCCCGGAGGTGATCGAATTGCTGGGCCGGATGGACACGCTGAGCCGCCGGATCGAGAAGCGGCGGATCGACGACGGCATGCTGCATCTCGATCTGCCCGAGCCCGAATTGGTGTTCGACGAAGCGGGCCAAG
>JANQFY010000331.1 GCA_028277585.1 Sedimentisphaerales bacterium | reverse complement strand
GTGCGCAGCATTCGGAGGCATACCCGCCTCTCGAAACAACCCCACCGGAGCCATCGCCGCCCCGGCGTTCCTCGCGGATCGGAAGGTCTCCAAGCCGATCATCGCACTGCCCGGTTGCCCCGTTCATCCCGACTGGCTGATTGGGACGATCATTCACGTTCTCAAGTTCGGCCTGCCGGAACTGGATGAACAGAAGAGACCCAAGATGTTCTATTCGACGCTGATACACGACCAATGTCCGAGATTCGCCGATTACGAACGCGAGAACTTCGCCAAGAGCTTCTCCGAGCCCGGATGTCTTTTCAAACTCGGCTGTCTCGGGATCAATACCCACGCCGACTGCACGACCCGCCTCTGGAATTCCGGAACCAACAGTTGCATCAAATCCGGTGGCCCGTGCATTGGTTGCGCCTGGGAGGGCTTCGCCGAAGACCCGGAGTTCGCCTTCTACCGTATGGCTGAGAACCAAGGGGCTCCCACTCATTCTTGAGAGAGAGAATCACATGAAACTCCACACCAAGTTGATCCTGTGGCTGCTTTCGGCCTTGACTGTCGTGGTCTGTGGCGCCCAGTTCGTACAGTACCTGGATACCACCAAACGTCTGAGGAATCAGGCGCAGGCCAGTATCGAAATGCTCGAACACCGCGAGCGGGAAAACGCCGAGAACGTCCACCGATCCATCGAGCAATCAATCGCAGGCTCGCTGCAGCGTGGAGAAATGACCAAGTTCACCAAACTCCTGGAACAGCAGAAGCAAGTGAAGGGCCTGCTCGAATTCTCGCTGTTCGACCAGAACGGCAAGGTGTCCCACTCGTCCGATTCGGACAACATCGCACGGGAGTTGCCGGAGACCATCAAGCAGGACCTGCTGACGGACCCCAACGGGCGCATGCTGGTCAGCGACGAAACGCTGGAAATCTACACGCCGCAAGTCAACACAGGTGATTGCATACGATGCCACACCTCGTGGCGTGAGGGCGATATCAGCGGTGTGACCTATTTCAAGTTCTCGACCGCCGACCTGGCCCAAGCAAAGATTCAGGCCCAACACAACATTCGCAGCGCCCGCAGCTACGCCTTTCGCAGCGGACTCGTTACCGTCCTGGGCATTGTCACCGTCCTGGCGGTGACCATGTACGTGATCGTCAAGAAATTCGTACGCACCCCGTTGGGGCTGTTCGTGGAACTGCTCGAACGTTTCGAGAAAGATGAGGGAGACCTAACCACCCGTATCCCGATCCAGAGACGCGACGAGATCGGTCTGATGGCGAAGCTCTTCAATGGGTTCATCGGCAACCTCAATCAGGTGATAGGCCAGGCCCAAAAGGCGGGGCGACAGGTCGGATCGGAGGCCGGCAAGCAGGCGGAGATGGTGAAGCAGACGTCGACCTCGGTGGAAGAGATCGATCAGAAGACAAGTCAGAACGCCTCCCGCGCCCAGGAGGCGAACGAGCAGATAACGGCGATGACCAGCGTGATCAGCCAGGCCGATGAGACGATGACATCACTGACCGCGTCCATGGGTGAGATATCGCGTTTCACCAGCGAGACGCGTGAAATCGTGCAGGCGATCGACGGTATCGCCCAGCAGACGAATCTGCTGGCGCTGAACGCGGCCGTCGAAGCGGCCCGGGCCGGCGAAGCAGGCAAGGGATTTGCGATTGTCTCGGAGGCGGTCCGCACGCTGGCGCTGCAGTCCGGCGATTCAGCCCGCAAGATCACCGAAATGATCTCCGAAACCGTTGACAGGATCAATGAGGGGGCCAAGCTGGCCGACTCCACCAGCGAGGCGTTCAGTCAGATCGTAGCGAGGAACGGCAAGGCCTCTGAGCTCATCCATCAGATCGCCCAAGCCTCTGATGAGCAGTCCGCCGATATTGCCATGGTCAGCAAGACACTCTCGCAACTCGACAAGGCTGCCCAGCAGAATGCAGCCGAAGCTGGCGAACTCGCCCAGACCATGTCGAAATTCAAGAGCAATTACACCGAGCAGACCCAGCACGTTGCAACGGGGATCCAACCAGCAAACGCGCACATGCGATGAGCCATCGGCCGTCATCAGGAAGCTGGCGCCAAGAGTGCGCCGCCGCGATTTCGATGCGAATGCGATCGGGCTGCAAAGGAGGTGAATCGGGGAGACAGGATTTGAACCTGCGACCTCTGCGTCCCGAACGCAGCGCTCTAGCCAAGCTGAGCTACTCCCCGGTCGAACGAGCCCGCAATGTAGCACAGGCTCGGAAAGATTGCAAGCTATAACAGATTGACGGGATCGATGTCAATAGCAATTTTTACCGCGGGGCGAATTGGCGGCGCCGTCCGCAGGGCGCCGAAGAGCCGGCCCATGACCGCCGCGTCAGGGGCTTGGACGACGATCTGGAGGCGATGGAATCGTTGGATACGGCTGATCACTGCCGGCATCGGGCCGCGAATCTTGACCTCCAGGTCGTGTCGCTGGACCATGTCATCAATCCGCTGACGCATCCGTTGGGCGGCCATTTCGAGCTTCTCGTAGATCTCGTCGCGCATCACGATCGTCGCCAAACGCCACAGAGGAGGCAGCGTACAGGCCTCGCGGTGCTTCATCTCTTCCTTCACGAACCCCTGAAAGTTCTGGTCCAGGGCGAAGCGAATCGTCGGCTGGTCGGGGAAGTAAGTCTGCACGAAGACGGTCCCCTTCTTCTGAGAGCGCCCCGCCCGGCCCGCGACCTGGGAGATCAATTGGAAGGTCCGCTCGTTGGACCGAAAGTCCGGTAAATAGAGACACGTATCGGCGCTAATGACTCCGACGAGCGTCACATTGGGAAAGTGCAACCCCTTCGCAAGGATCTGCGTGCCGGCGAGAATGTCGATCCGGCCCTGCCCGAACTCCTTGAGCAGACGGTAGTAGTCCTGGCTGACCATCGAATCGCTGTCGACCCGCCGGACGCGGGCCTCGGGGAACTTGGCCGTGACCTCCTCTTCGAGCCGTTGCGAGCCCAGGCCGATCATCGTCATCGCCTTGCCGCACAAGGGGCACTTGCGGGGCACGAGTGTCTGCGCCTGACAATGGTGGCAAATCGCGTATCCGAAATTCATGTGGCACCCGGTGACTGTCTTGATCGCCGCGGTGGGCCGCTTGGTCTTGTGGAACGTCAGCGCCGCGTCGCAGTTGCGGCACTGAACGGTGTGCTTGCATGATGGGCAGAAGACGAAACTGCTGTAGCCGCGACGGTTCAGCAGCAGGATCGCCTGCTCTTTGCGTTCGAGAGTCTGCCTGAGATGGTCCACCAGCGGGCGACTCATCAGATCCGAAGCGCCGGCGGTGATCCCCCGCTGCCGCATGTCCACCAATCGCATCGTGGGCATGGGCAGGTCCATCACCCGTTTGGGCAGGCCCACCAGCGTGAAACTGGGCCGCGTCTGGCTGTTGTGCAGGCTCTCGAGCGAAGGCGTCGCGCTGCCCAAGATGCAATGGGCGCCGGCCAGTTGCGCCCGCTTGATGGCGACATCCCGACCATGATAGCGCGGCACCGTGTCCTGCTTATAGCTCGGTTCATGTTCCTCGTCGACCACGACGATGCCCAGATTGGGCAAAGGAGCGAAGACCGCCGAACGCGCGCCGATCACGACGTCCGTCTGTCCCGATCTGATCTTCTGCCATTGCACGTTACGCTGGCCCGCCGTCAGACCCGAGTGCATCACCGCGATGCGTTCGAATCGCGCGTTGAAACGCTGCACCGTCTGCGTGGTCAGGGCGATTTCGGGCAAGAGCACGATGGCGGCCCGCCCTTTCTTAAGAACCTGCTCGATCGCTCGGATGTACAGTTCCGTCTTACCGCTGTCGGTGACCCCGTACAACACGGTGACCGCGAAACGGCCCGACTCGATCTTCTGACCGATGCGTTCCAGCGCCTTCTTCTGGTCTTCGTTGAGAACGACCGCATGCGGCTCGTTCGCCATCGACTCAGGCACCACTGGCAGCGCACTGAGGATCTTCTTCTCCGCGATCCGGACGATCTGCTTCTGGGCGAGCCGCTTGACAGTGGGTGGACGACAGTCGATCGTCTCGACGAGTTCGTCCATCTCCAACGCGGCGTCAGGCCCGAACGCTTCACGCCGGCGGAGCAAATCGACGATCTGCTTCTGCTTGACACCCCGGAGTCCCTCGGAAGCCTTCTCGTCGGTCGTGGCGAGATACACGCATTTCTGCCGCTTGACCCCCGCGGCCCGCTTGACCGCGGCCGGAACCATCGCGGCCAGGACCTGGCCGAGCGGACTGACATAGTACTCGCTGATCCAGCGCGCCAGCCCCATTAGCTCGCCCCCCAGCAAGGGCTGCTCATCGATCACCTTGGAGACGCGTTTTAGACGAATGGGACGCCCGTCGCGCGCCAGGGGTTGATCGCAAGGCACGTCCGAAGCAACGCAGAAACCGGTCTCGGGCTTATTCCCCCTACCAAACGGCACCTCGACCCGCTGGCCAACTGGGACGGGCCAGAGCTCCTCGGGAACCAGATAGTCGAACTCCGTGTCGGCCGCCGAACCCAGCGCCACGCGAATCGCGTGCCGGCAAGGTGCCTCGGGCGGCGGTTCATCGCCCCCAAACAGACTCAGTGTGGCATCCTTCTTACTCATGCGTCGCTTACCGTGCCCGGCTCGACAGGCTTGCCGGAACCTTCAACAGCGATGTCACTGATCACGATCGCGTGATCCGAGTAGTGGGTTCGGCGCAGCGTCGTTCGCACGGGAACGAGCTTCTCAGACAACCAGATATGGTCCAGCGCCAGCACCGGGAGGAAGTAGGGCCATGTCGTAATCAGCCCCCCGCCGGACTCCTCGAACGCATGCGAGAAGGACCGACGAAACTCCTCGAACAGAACTGATGTATGCGGCGTGTTGAAGTCGCCCAACACCAGGACAGGACGACGTTTGGAGCCCGCGATGGCGCGAATGCGATCGAGTGGACGCCTGCGACCGCTACAGGGAACGCTCACTACGTCCACAGCGACAACCGAGAGAGTCTCCTCAGGAAGAACCAGATCGCACTCGGCAATCCAAGTCCCTTCACCGACTGCTGTACAGCGAACACTGGCTATCGGGTACTTCGACAGCAACGTCATCTGGCTGGCGAACAACCGAACGTGGTGATCGGGAAAGTGGGACTCCCAGAATCGCTGCCGATCCATCGTCTGACCGCCTGATTCCACGAGGAACAGAATCTGAGCGTCGGTTTCCTGCAAAGCCGGAATGAAAGATGTGTCAGTCCCTGACGGACGGGCCAAGTTCCAGAGAACGACCCGAAACGAAGGGGCGGCCTGGTCGTCCGCCTTGGCCCACACGAAATCCGTCTGAATCCAGACCCCAATCGCAACCACGGTGAGAAGCCCCGAGATCTGCCCTCGGCGTCGTCTGCAAGGTGGAAGCAGACTCAGTCCTGACGACATCGCGAACAGCATCACGATGATCAGAGGCGGCAGTGCGTAGAAGACGGCCGCCAACATGGGCACGCGATCTCGAATCCCATAGCGCATCAACAACCCCAGGAGACCCGTTATCAGACAAGTCCACGCCAGCAGGTTCAGGAGTCCCGGCGTCCATCGCTTGTGTGAGAATGGCTTCTTCACGACTGGTAAACGCCCTCATCGCGGCGGCGCTGCGATGTGTCGCTGATCACCGTGTCGTCCTGCACATCGAGCCCGATGCGTTCGATCAGCGTCCTGATATAGCCCAGATGCGGGCAAGGCGGTGCGTGGTAGTTGTCTTTCGTCATGCACGACGACAACTGCACAATGACCTTGTCCTTCTCAATGCCCTCCTTCTTGCGCAGGGTTCGGAGCAGGAGCGTGAGTTTGCGATGCAAAGCGCGTCCACAGCATCCGCCGCACGTCATATTCAGGAAGCGGTACTCCCTGTCTTTGGGATACGGGGCGAATCCTCCCGCCCGCTCATGAAACGCCTTCTCGCAAAGATAGCCCGGGCAGCGTTCCTTGACGATGTGGCACTGCACAACGACAACGTATTCCTTCTTCGTCAGGTCGACCATAGCGTCGTGATCCTCCCAAGCTTCGCCACGGCATCCGCCTAGCCGCCCAATCCAAAGCGTTCAGCCGCCAGAGAGGCAACGTGATCGCCTATCGCCAGGGACGCCGTAGCGGCCGGGGATGGGGCATTGAGTACGTGAATGGAATTCTTCGTGGTCTCGATCTTAAAATCGTCGAGCAACTCGCCCCGTGGGCCCAGCGCCTGGGCGCGGACGCCGGCGCTGCCCGGCCGAAGATCCTCCATCGCCAGCGAGGGGACAAGCCGCAGAAGTTGCCTGAGCAGAAGTTTGCGCGAGAAGGTGCGGGCATATTCCCCCAGGCCGTACCGCCAGTAACGAAGGAACAGGCGCCATGTCCCCCAGTGGGACAGGGCTTCGTAGGTGTCACGGATGCTGAAATCCGTCTTGGCGTACCCCTCGCGTTTGAAGGCGAACACCGCGTTGGGGCCGCATTCGACGCCGCCGGTGATCATGCGAGTGAAGTGGACCCCCAGAAACGGGAACGCTGGATCGGGCACCGGGTAGACCAGGTTGCGAATCTTCTGGGCCGCGGCGGGCGTCAGTTCGACGTAGTCTCCCCGGAACGGCACGATCCGAACGCCGCTGCCCACCCCGTCCATGCGCGCCACCCTGTCGGATTGCAGACCGGCGCAATTGACCAGATACCGCGTGCTGATCGAACCATGATTGGTCTGCACGTTCGTGTAGAAATCGTGCTTGTCGAAGCCTCTCACCTGATGGTCGGTCATGACCTTGTTGCCCGCGCTTCGGGTCGCCACCAATTCCGCCAGTGCGGTCGCCACGCCGGTGAAATCGATGATCCCGGCCGACGGGACATGAAGCCCCGCAATGCCCGTAACGGATGGCTCGATCTCTCGGATGCGCTCGGGGCCGATCTTTGCGAGCCCCGCAATGCCGTTGGCCTGCCCGTTCTGGAAGATCCTCTCCATGGCGGGCAATTCGCGCTCGTCGGTCGCCACGATGATCTTACCGCACAGATCGTGAGCGATTCCGTTACGCTGAGCGAACGCAATCAACTCCTCGCGTCCGGCCGCACAGGTTCGCGCCTTGGCCGAACCGGGTTTGTAGTAGAGCCCCGAGTGGATAACGCCGGAATTGCGGCCCGTCTGGTGGGTCGCCAGGCGCTCCTCCTTCTCCAGAACCGCCAAACGGACAGACGGACAGCGCTGGGCGATCTTGTAAGCCGAGGCCAACCCAACAATCCCCCCGCCGACGATGACAATATCGAAATCCGTTCGTGCCTGCATGACCATCCGTTTGCGAATCCTCCATGTGACGTTCACGCGATACCATACAGAGACGCACCGGGACCGTCAATGCGCTAAACGAACTGCCTCGTTAGCAGCGACGGTCGTTTGACCGCGATTGACGATGGGAAGAGCCGAGGAAAGAGAGAACCGCGGCCAAACCTTAACACCCGGCACGCTCTGAGAGATGACGGACACAATCAAGGGAGCGATTCAGTCTTGCGACGAGACAAAAGACAGCGGGAGGGTTGGTGAAACAGCCTCATCTCTTGATCAGAGCATCGTATTCGGCATGGGTGCCGATCCAGAACCAGACAAGACTGTCGTCCTGCTCGACAGCAAGGGCGCGATGGTGAAGCCCCACGCGCGCCGACCAGAAGCGACCGATCTTCTTCAGATGCACGGAGGGATGTCTCGGGTCCTGTGTCATCAATGTGAAAACGGCAAGTGCCGTCTGCTGCGCCTTGTCCGACAGTTTGTCAAGACACTGACGAAACCTTGGGGTGGTCCGATGCCTCACAGGTCAACGCACCGACCCTGGCGAAGATCGCCGAGGGCCTCCTCCGCCAAACCATCCAGCCGACCGGCTGCTACATCGCCCTCCAACTGGCGATCCCAGGCCTGCGCATCGAATTCTGAAAACCAGGCCCGGAAAGCCTCCAACTCCGACGGCTCCAGATTGCGAATCGCTTCTTCTATTTCCTGTACCGTACCCATAATCACATTATACAGTTCGAGGACCTCGTAGACAAGCCCCGAGGGGCTCCAGGAATCGATAGGCGGTGAGCCAACGGACTACATATCGAAGACGTCTTCGACGTAGAGGTGGCCGGTCGGGCCGATCTTGAAGACGTAGATCAGCCCTTCGCGCAACTGAGAGTAGATGACGTTGCCATAGATGGCCTTGATCCCGTGCTGGGCGAGCTGCGCCGGGTTGTTCGCCAGGTCCCAGATGTTGGACCAGAACAGTTCCTGATGCTCGACGGGCAGGACCTTCAGCAGATCGCTGTAGCGCTTGGGCTCAGCCCCGGGAACCTCGATCGGAAACCCTTGCTCCGGCGTCATCTTCTCACCGTAGACGCGCCGCCAGAGATACAGGGCCCGCGCCTTGCCATCCATCACCATCTGGTCGTCGAACTTGACAATCAGCGCGTCGAAATGGATGACATCGCCCTCGATCGTGTATTCCTTCTGGAGGATTCTCTGCGTCTTGTCGTCCCGCGACGTTTCGACGAACCGCAGCGTGGTGAGCAGACGTCCCTCCTCGGTGCGCTGCGAGATCACCTTGGCGTAGCCGATCTGATCCTCGTTGGTCAGCGTACTGATGGCCTGCTTGAGTTCCTTGTTCTCACCGAGCAGCTCGTGGATGGTCATTGCGCCTTTGTAGAATCCCCGCCCGAAATAGGCGCCGGCCACCGCAACCAGGGCCACGATGCCTCCGAAGAATAACCGGACGAGCTTGGGTCTATACACGCAACACCTCTTTCCGCCTGCCTCCAGCAAGCCATACGAACTGCATCTCCTAATGTTCCATCGGTCCAGACCCGTCAATCTCTCCATTTTTCGGGCCCGATAAGAGACCTCGGCGCCCCCAGGATACGTGACAAGTCCCAGCCGGGCAAGGACTTCCTGTCCGATCCGCACGTCAGGGCCACTCCAGCGGCGCCGACAGTTTCTCACCGCTGTTCCTGATAGGAAGGTCGTCCGAGCAGGCGGGATATAGCAGGAATGGGCCGGTTTTTCTCCCTCCTTGCCCGCGGTATGACGTTTTGCTCGTTGCAGAGAGCACATCTTGCCGATATATTTCTAGCGATCAACAAACTGGGGCAACTTATAGGAATGGGCGATATGGACAAAGGAAGGTCAATCAGGTTCGTCTTCACAGCTGTTCTGGCTTTGGTCGGTCTTTCCGGTTGCTACGAGCCGGAGCCCAGGCCGCGCGTGGTCGGTGAGGACCGACGCGTCGTCATGCCCGCCGCTAAGGCCGTGCCGCATTTTCGCCTGCTCGGGCGATCCGTCCAGGGCCGGCCGATTACTGCCCAGATCCTTGGCGAAGGCCGTGAAACGACCCTCTTCCTCGCCACCATCCATGGCAACGAACCGGCGGGAACGCCGCTCATGCACCGGATGACGAAGCATCTGAACGACCACCCCGAACTGCTGGAAGGTCGACGCATCGTGGTCATCCCGGTCGCCAACCCGGACGGGATGGCGGCCAACACGCGCCACAATGTGCGCGGAATCGATCTGAACCGGAACTTCGAAGCCACCAATCGGGTCAATAACGGCACGAACGGCCAGCGCCCCCTCTCCGAACCCGAGGCGCGCGCCATTCGAGCCGCGATTCAGCAGTTCAACCCGGATCGCATCATCAGCCTGCACCAACCTCTGGAGTGCATCGATTACGATGGGCCCGGCAAGGCGCTGGCGGCCCGGATAGCCTCCCATTGCGAGTTGCCCGTCAAGAAGCTCGGCGCCCGGCCCGGTTCACTGGGCTCCTACACGGGCGAGGAATTGGGCATTCCAACGATCACGGTCGAATTCCCCCGCAACGCTTCGAACCTCAGCGAAGCAGCGCTCTGGGACCGTTACGGCGACGCGATGCTGGCCGGCATCACGTTCCCTATGCAGGCCTCAAAATAAGCAAACGAGGGACACGCAGGCACAGCTCCTCCCCATAGCGTTAACGGTTCGTTTCGCATCCGCTGACGGGCCCGTTCCCTGCGCAACAGCAAGCGCCCGGGGAAAACGCGTGAACTGATTGGCCTAGCCGGTTACAATCGGCCGCACAGGTGTGACTCTATGGGTATTTTCAAGCTGAACAATCGATTCAAGCCTTCGGGCGACCAGCCGCAAGCCATCGAGCGGCTCACCGACGCTCTGCGCGCCGGCCGTAAGTTCCAGACCCTGATGGGCGTCACGGGCAGCGGCAAAACCTTCACCATGGCCAACGTCGTCGCCCAGCTCGACCGCCCCGTCCTCGTCGTCTCGCACAACAAGACCCTGGCCGCCCAGCTCTACGAGGAATTCAAGGAACTCTTCCCGGATAACGCCGTCGAATACTTCGTCAGCTATTACGCCTACTACCAGCCCGAGGCGTACATCCCCCAGCGAGACATCTACATCGAAAAGGACGCCTCCCGCAACGCCGACCTGGACCGGCTGCGTCTCTCGACGACCACCAGCCTCTCAGGCCGGCGCGACTGCATCGTCGTCGCATCGGTCTCGTGCATCTTCGGACTGGGCTCGCCGGAGGACTACAAGGCCAGCATGGTGGCGATCCGAACCGGGGACACTTGTGACCGCAACACACTGCTGGGCCGGTTGGCCGATATTCAGTACGCCCGCAACGACATTGCCTTCCAGCGCGGCACGTTTCGCGTTCGCGGCGACGTCGTGGAGCTTCACCCTTCATACGAATCGTTTGCCATCCGCATCGAATTCTTCGGCGACGAGATCGAGCAGATCAGCTACATCAACCCGGTCTCAGGCGACACACTGGCCGTTGAGCACCAGGTGTTCATCTACCCAGCTCAGCACTATGTCATGCCGGCCGACAAGATCGCCGGCGCGGCCGAGAGCATCAAGGCCGAGCTGGACGCGCGGCTGTCGGACTTGCGAGCCCAGGCCAAGCTGCTGGAAGCCCAGCGACTCCAGGCCCGGACAATGTACGACATCGAGATGATCCAGGAGGTGGGCTATTGCAGCGGCATTGAGAATTACGCCCGCCATCTGGCCGGTCTGCCCGCCGGGACGCGCCCCTACACGCTGATCGACTATTTCCCCGACGACTTCCTGCTCTTCATCGACGAGTCGCACGTCACGCTCCCCCAACTGAAAGCGATGTGGGCGGGCGACCGCAGCCGCAAGGAAGTGCTGGTCGATCACGGCTTCCGCCTGCCCAGCGCGATGGACAACCGCCCTCTGCGGTTCGAGGAATTCGAGGAGAGCTGGCGCCAGGTCGTGTTCGTCTCCGCGACCCCGAGTGCGTTCGAGATGGAGCGTTGCGACCACGAGGTCGTCGAACAAATCATTCGGCCGACCGGCCTGCTCGACCCGGAGATCTTCGTCTTGCCCGCGAGCAATCAGGTGCAGCACCTGCTCGACGAAATCGCCGAGCGCGTCAAGGCCAAGGAGCGCGTTCTCGTCACCACACTGACCAAGCGAATGGCCGAGGACCTGTCCGGTTTCATCACCAAGCGCGGCTACCGCTGTCGCTATCTCCACAGCGAAATCGATACGCTCGAGCGGATCGACATCCTGCGCGACCTGCGTCACGGCGAGTTCGACGTCCTGGTCGGCGTCAATCTGCTCCGCGAGGGGTTGGACCTGCCCGAAGTCTCCTGCGTCGCCATCCTGGACGCGGACAAGGAAGGGTTCCTGCGCAGTCAGACGTCACTGATCCAAACGATCGGGCGAACGGCACGAAACGTCAACGCCAAGGTCCTGCTCTACGCCGATCGCATCACCGATTCGATGCAGAACGCCATGGACGAGACCGAGCGGCGCCGCAAGATTCAGCTCGCCTACAACCAAGAGCACAACATCACGCCGGAGACGATCAAGAAGGAGATCCGCCAGAGCCTCTCCGAACAGGTCAAGGCCCGCCGGGTCGCTCAGGAAGCAATTCGCCTGGGCGACACTGAGTACGACAAGGTCGAACTGGCCTCCCAGATCGAACGGGAGATGCTGGAAGCGGCCGAGGCGCTCGATTTCGAGCGGGCCGCGACGCTCCGCGATCAGTTGCGCGAATTGAAGGAACTTCCCGAGTTGGTTATCGCCAACTCGAGCCGCAAGAAGAGCACGTTCCTGGCCAGCAAGAAGCAACAGCGGCATAAGAAAGGGTAGAGCCAGAAACCAGGAACGGCCGGCCCGGCCGACCCGGGACCGCAAAGGATAGGAAATCTATGAAGAAGATCAACATCGCGAAAGTCCGCCCCCTGATCCAGATGGCCATCGACGAGGACCTCGGCCGCGGGGACATGACCACGGAACTGCTCTTCCAGGACAGCACGTTGGCCCGTTCGACCATCGTCTCCCGAGAGGAAATCGTCGTCTGTGGGATTCCCGTCATCCAAGAGATACTTCGCCTGTACAACGAGAAGCTGACCATCACGCCCCATGTCAAGGATGGGCAGGTTGCCCACGTGGGCAACAAACTGGCCGACATCGAAGGACCGCTGCGCTCCATGCTCAGCGCCGAACGCGTCGTGCTGAACTTCCTCCAGCGTCTCAGCGGGATCGCGACCACGACGAGAAAATACGTCCGCGCCGTGCACGGCACGAAAGCCAAGATCTACGACACGCGCAAGACGCTGCCCGGCTGGCGGCTGCTGGAAAAGTACGCCGTGCGCTGCGGCGGAGGCTATAACCACCGGCTCGGCCTCTATGACGGCGTCCTGATCAAGGACAACCATCTGGCCGAACTGGGCAAGAACTTCGGCCCCAAACTGCGCCGCCTCGTCGAACAGGCCAAGAAGATCAAGGGGCTTCAATTCATCGCCGTGGAGGTCGATCACGTCGATCATCAACTGAACCACGTACTGAAGATCCCGGGCATCGACATCGTCCTGCTGGACAACATGGGCCAATGGCAGCTCAAGCACGCGGTGGAGATGCGAGATGAAATGTGCGGCAAGAACGCCAAGCCGCTCCTGGAAGCGTCGGGCAACATCACACTCGACAACGTCTCGGCGACCGCTCACTGCGGGGTGGACCGCATCGCGATCGGCGCCATCACACACTCGGCCAGCGCCGTGGACATCGGATTGGACAGGTAGCCGCCGTGTCTCGCGACGATCGACTGGACCCGGACGAGATCTCGGCCCGTCTCAAGACCCAACGAATCGGGCGCAGGGTCCTGGTTTACGACCGCACCGCCAGCACGAGCGACGTGGCCGCCGAGTACGCCCGAAATGCGGGCAACGACGGACTGGTGGTCTTTGCCGAGCAACAGACGGCCGGCCGGGGACGCACGGGCGCAACCTGGCACAGTGATCACGGTGACAGCCTGCTGTTCTCCGTTGTCCTGATCGACTGCGAACTGACCAGCGAACTACTCTCGTTGGCCTGCGCCGCCGCGGTCGCCGACGCCCTGGGGCAGATCAGAGATGCGCTGGCCCGGATCAAATGGCCCAACGACATCCTTCTGGACGGCCGGAAGGTGGGCGGCATCCTCGTCGAATCGCGCCAGTACGAGTGCAACCGGGCCGTCCTTATCGGCATCGGGATCAACTGTCACCAAAGCCCTGAATCGTTCCCGGCCGAGATCCGCGATAGCGCCACCAGCCTGGACATCGCGGCCGGCGCGCGGTGCGATCGCATCACGCTGGCTCGACGCCTGCTCACCTCTCTGGATCACTGGCTGCTGGTCGCGAGCCAGGACAAGACACCGATCGTCGAGACCTGGCGCCGGCTGAGCACCCAACTGGGTCACCGCGTGACGCTCTCCTACAACGGTCGTCAGTTCACCGGCAACTGCATCGGCGTCGATCCCGAGAAGGGCCTGATCCTCCAACTCGATCGCGGCGGCGTCCGCATGTTCGACGCCGCCCACACGAGCATCGTCAAGCAATAGCACAGCCCGCGGCATTCGTCGCAAAATCGAAACATAACGCCGCAAAATCGCACTTCCCCGTGGTCTTCTCGCTTGTCACAATGCATGTCTCGATGGAATCAAGGGCCCTGCCAGCGCCATGGCAGCTCTTGTCTCGATGTCACGTGCGGCAAGCAAGGAGAGCGATCATGTGGAACAAGCACAACCCTCACGTCTCGAACTGCCTGACGATGGCTCTGATCACCCTGCTGATCGGGGCAGGAGTGTCTTCGGCAATCGGCGACGAAACCAATCTCGACGCCCGGAACCTGTCACAATGGCGTGACATGCGGTTCGGCATGTTCATTCACTGGGGGCCCGTCGCGCTGAAGGGCACCGAGATCGGCTGGTCACGCGGTGGGCAGGTCCCGAGCGAAGAGTACGACCAACTCTACAGACAATTCAACCCGACCAGGTTTGATGCAGACGCCTGGGTGAAGATCGCCAAGACGGCGGGCATGAAGTACCTCATCATCACCTCGAAACACCACGATGGATTCTGCATCTGGCCCTCGAAGTACACCGACTACGACATCGCCAACACGCCCTTCAAGCGCGACATCCTCAAGGAACTGTCCGACGCGTGTCAGAAGCACGGCATCCAGTTCAGCACCTACCATTCGATCTGCGACTGGTACCATCCCGACTACCCGCTGGGCAGCCCGGGAGGGCGCAGCGCCAAGCCGAATCCCAACATGCCCCGCTACGTCGAATACCTCAAGAATCAGACGAAAGAGATCATCGACAACTACGGCCCGCTGGGGATCATGTGGTTCGACGGGGAATGGGAGAAGCCCTGGACGCGGGAGTATGGCAACGAGCTGTACGACTACCTCAAGAAGATCCAGCCCGGCCTGATCATCAACAACCGCGTCAGCAAAGGGCGACACGGCATGGCCGGTACGACGAAGCAGTCGCATCTCAACGCCGGGGACTACGACACACCCGAACAGCGCGTGGGCGGATTCAATCGCGAACGTCCCTGGGAAACGTGCATGACGATCTGTCGCCAGTGGGCGTGGAAACCGAACGATATCATGAAGTCCAAGAAGCAGTGCATCCAGACCTTGCTGCAGACGGTCGGTGGGGATGGCAATCTGCTGTTCAACGTGGGGCCCATGCCGGATGGGCGCATCGAGCCGCGCCAGGTGGAACGTCTCGAAGAGATGGGCGCCTGGCTGAAGCTATACGGCGCGGGCGTCTACGGCACGCGGGGCGGGCCCTTCAAACCGGGCAAGTGGGGCGCCGCGACCTGTAGGAACAACAAGATTTGGCTCTACATCATGAACTGGCACACCGAGGATAAGCTGGTCTTGCCTCCCATCGAGCAGAGAATCGTTAGGTCCAAAACGCTCGGCGGTGGGAAGGCCAAGGTCGCTCAACACGGATACGGGATCGAGATCGAGTTGCCCAAAGCCAGGCAAGATGAGATCGCGACCGTGATCGAACTGACTGTCGACGGACAAGCCATCGACATCAAGCCCGTCGACGTGCCCGACCAACCGGCGTACCTGCAGGCGCGGGACGAATTGATCCGGAAATGGCAAGATAAGCGGTTCGGCATGTTTGTCCACTGGGGTCCCGTCTCGCTCAAGGGCACCGAGATCGGCTGGTCGCGCCAGGGCCCTCGTCGCGGCCGCGATCGCGGCGGAACCGGCACGATCCCCATGGCTGAGTACGATAACCTGTACAAGACCTTCAACCCCGTCAAGTTCGACGCCGACGAGTGGGCCCAGATCGCCAGAGACGCGGGCATGAAGTACATGGTCTTCACCAGCAAACACCATGACGGCTTCTCGATGTTCGACACGCAACAGACCGACTACAAGATCACCAGCAAGGACTCGCCGTATGGCAAGGATATCTGCGCGCAGCTGGCCGAGGCATGCCGGCGCCACGACCTGGCGCTGGGCTGGTACTACTCGCCCCGCGACTGGTACCATCCCGACTTTGCCACCGAGAACCACCAGAAGTATCTCGACTTCTACATGAACCAACTCCGCGAGATCGCGACGAACTATGGCAAGCTGGACATCCTCTGGTTCGACGGACTGGACAGCCCCCGCAACCTCTGGGGTGACATCCCGGAAGAATCGTTCAAGATGCTGCGCAGTCTCCAGCCCGATATCCTGCTGAACAATCGCGGCGGCTTGCCCGGTGACTACGACACACCCGAGCAGCGGGTGGGCAGCTTCAACCGCGAGCGTCCCTGGGAAACGTGCATGACAATCTGCCGTCAGTGGGCCTGGAGGCCCAACGACACGATGAAATCGAAGAAACAGTGCATCCAGACCCTGCTCCGCACCGCCGGCGGGGATGGCAACCTGCTGTTCAACGTCGGTCCCATGCCCGACGGTCGGATCGAGCGGCGTCAGGTGGACCGGCTGCGCGAGATGGGCTCCTGGCTGAGACAATACGGCGCGGGCGTCTACGGCACGCGGGGCGGCCCCTTCAAGCCGGGCAAATGGGGCGCCGCGACCTGTAGGGACAACAAGATCTATCTCTTCGTCATGACCTGGCCCGAGGAAGGCCCTCTGGAACTACCCACCCTCAATCGGAAGGTCACGAAGGTTCGGTCTCTGAACACGCCGCCCGTCAAGTTCGAGCAGACCGATGAAGGGTACACCATTGACGTCCCAACGAGGAGCCGCGATCCGATCGCGACTGTAATCAGATTGACGGTCGAGGGCAACGCGTTCGAGATCACCCCCATCGCGATCGCCAGCACGAGCAATTCGCTGGCCTTCGGCAAGAAGGCGAACGCCTCGAACGTCTTTCAGAAATCGAGCCACTACGCGCCGGGCATGGCGTTCGACGACAACGCCGAAACCCGCTGGGCAACCGACGCGGGCACACACGCCGCCTGGCTCGAGGTCGACCTTGGCCAGCCCATGACGATCGACCGTGTGAAGATCGATGAACCCCAGGAATACGCGCGCGTTCGAGCCTTCGAACTGCAGTACAGAAGCAGCGGCGCATGGAAGACGTTCCACAAGGGAACGACCATCGGACCCGACTTCTCAATCCGAATCGATCCGATCACGGCTCAGCACGTCCGCTTGAATATCCTCAAAGCCACCGAGGGGCCGACCCTATGGGAGTTCCAACTCATGGGTCCGAAGTCGTCACAGAAGCCAGACTGACAGCTTTGCGTCGCCTGGAATCAGTTGAGGATTGCCAAGGGGGCGTTTTCTGCTATACTGTCGGGCTCACCGGCCCAGCCGGTCACACGGAGAAGACTCGAGTACTGACAATTGCCAGGACATGGAACGAGGTGAACAGCATGGCTGATCGTTTTGACGTGGTAGTGATCGGAGCCGGGCCCGGCGGTTTTCGGGCCGCCAAGCGTTGCGCCCAGCGTGGGGCCTCCACGGCCGTGATCGAGAAGGAATTCCCCGGAGGCACCTGCCTGAACTGGGGCTGCATCCCATCCAAGACCCTGCTGGCCTCGGCGCATCTGCTGATGCAAGCCCGCAAGGCGGGCGATCTCGGGGTCGACATCCCCAGCGCGACGCCCAACTGGCCCAAGATCCAACAGCGGCGCGAAGCGATCATCGCCGGCCTGCGCAAAGGCATGATGGGCTCGGCCAAGTCCAGCAAACTCACCTATATCGAGGGAACCGCCCGCGTCCAGAGCCCGACCCAGATCGCCGTCGACGCGGACGGGAAGCCCCAAACCATCGAAGCAGGCAAGATCATCCTGGCGACCGGCTCGGAATCGATCGAGATCCCGAGCATCCCGTTCGACGGGAAAGTGGTCATCAGCAGTCGCGAAGCCCTGGCGCTTCCCGAAATCCCGAAGTCCATGGTCATCGTCGGCGGCGGCGTCATCGGTTGCGAAATGGCTTGTGTCTACGCCGTGATGGGCGCCAAGGTCACGATCGTCGAGGCGCTGGAGCGTCTAATCCCGATGGAGGACACCTGGGTCAGCCGACTCGTCGAGCGTGAGTTCAAGGGCCTGGGCATCGACGTCATGACGGGCAAGAAAGTCACGTCGGTCGATCGCAACGGGACCGGCAAGGTCAACCTCGCCAGCGGCGAAGCGATCGAAGCCGAGAAGGTCCTGGTCTCGGTCGGTCGCCGGGCATCGGTCGATCCGAAGCTCGTCGAGACACTCAAGCTGGAGATGAACGGACCCGCGATCAAGATCAACTCGCGTATGGAAACAAACGTCCCAGGCGTCTACGCGCTTGGCGACGCGGTGGGCACAACCTATCTGGCCCACGGCGCAACCGCCGAGGCGGAAGTCGCGGCCGCCAACGCGACCGGCGGGGACGAAGAACTGCTCGACTACTCCATGATCCCACGCGTGATCTTTACGTTCCCCGAAGTTGCTTCGGTCGGACTGTCGGAAGAGAAATGCAAGGCGGCGGGCCGCAAGACCGCCGTGGGCAAGGGCTTCTATCGCGCCAACGGGCGGAGCGTCGCCCACAACGAAACGGGCGGCCAGATCCACGCCGTCCGCGACACCGACATGAACGAGATCGTGGGAATCACCCTGGTCGGCGAGATGGCGACCGAGTTCGTGACGCTCGCCCGGACGCTGATCGGCACGTGCGAACCGATTCGCAACATCACGTTCCCCCACCCGACGGTCTCCGAGACGATGGAAGACGCCGTGCACGGAGCGTTGGGACCGATCCTTTTCGAACAGTAGCCCGCATGGCCAATACACAGTGTCCATCGATGGACCAGCCGACCGAGAAACATGAGCTAACGATTCGGGACCTCGGGTGCGCCGCGTACCGCGAGGTCCTGAACTTGCAGCAGGAACTCAACGAACAGCGGCGGGCCGACGAAATCGGCGACACCGTACTGATCGTGGAACACCCGCCTGTCATTACACTCGGCGCGCGCCAGAGCGCCAACAAGCTCTTGATCGATCCGAACCTGCTGGCCCAGCGCGGGATCGACCTGGTCCCGATCCGCCGAGGCGGCGGCGCGACCCTCCACAACCCGGGTCAACTGGTCTTCTATCCGATCCTGCACCTGCAACAACTCGGGCTGGGCGTCAGTGAGTACATCCGCACGCTGGAAGCCATCGGCATCGATCTGCTAACCAAGCTGGGCGTGACCAGCGAGAGGCGCAAAGGCTATCCCGGCCTGTGGGTCGAAGAGCGAAAGATCGCCTCGATCGGCGTGCGCGTCTCCCGACAGGTGACCCGCCACGGGATGGCGATCAACATCGCCAACGACCTGAGCCTGTTCAATCTGATGGTCCCCTGTGGACTGAGCGGCGTGCAAATGACCTCGGTCGCGAAGGAGGCGGGTCGTGACACTGACATGGAGGCAATCAAGCGGCACCTGACCGCCCTGCTGCGGCGGTACTTCGAAGGGCAGCAACCATGAGTTCCGATACCAGAAGATTGCCCCCCTGGCTGCGCCGTCCCTGGCCGACCAGTCACCGCTTCCAGCACACCGAGCAAACACTCGAGACACTGAGACTGGAGACGATCTGCACCAACGCGAATTGCCCCAACAAAGGAGAATGCTGGGGCCGCGGCACCGCGACTGCCCTGATTCTGGGGGGGGTCTGCACGCGGAACTGCAGGTTCTGCTCGGTGGGCACGGGACATCCTGAACCGCCCGATCCGAGCGAACCGGCCCGACTGGCCCAGATGGCCCAGACCATGGAACTGAAGTACCTGGTCATTACGAGTGTCAACCGTGACGATCTGCCCGATGGCGGTGCGTGGCATTTCCGCGATTGCGTCCTGGAGGTGCGGCGTCGGCGGCCCTCGATGCGATTCGAGATTCTGGTCCCTGACTTTCGCGACAACCAGGCCGAGGCGTTGGAGATCCTGGCTGAGGCGTTGCCCTTCGTCTTCGCCCATAACGTCGAGACCGTGCCGGCGCTCTACCCGCAGGCGCGCTCGGGGGGCAACTACGAACTATCGCTCCAACTGCTCCAGATGGCCCAGGACCGATTTCCCGATACCCCGACAAAGTCCTCGATCATGCTGGGCTTGGGCGAAACCGACGAGGACGTAACCGCCGTCCTCCGCGACTTGCGCCGCGTCGGCTGCGATCGCCTGACGATCGGCCAGTACCTCAAACCATCGAAGGATTCGCTCGACGTGGTCGATTACGTCCATCCCGACAAGTTCGCCTGGTGGAAAGAGCGTGCCCTCGAGATCGGTTTCAACTGGGTCCAGTCGGCCCCCTTCGCCCGCAGTTCTTACTTCGCCGAGCAAGAGAACACGTCGGCGTAGCTCCAAGCTCCAGCGACTAGCGGCCGCAGCCCCCGCCGCCACCGGTTTGGCCGTGATTGCACGTGACGCGTTTCTTCGCGTTCAGCGAGTACGTTCCCCCGAGGGGACACGAGGGAGAACCGTCAGGGAAGTAGTCGGGATTGTCGGTAATATCCGCCAGTGTGGAAGGGTACTTGCCCTCCTGTACGAAGTAGACCTCTATCTGAGAATTGATAACATCGATCGTGGTATCACAAGCCGTGCTCTTGGAGTTCTGGGAATGCGTCGCGATGCGCGGGACAGCGATGAACGCCAACGCACCAAGAATCAACACCACCACCAGCAACTCAACGAGGGTGAATGCCCGCCTCATGACGATCTCCCAATCACGTCGTTCAGGTTCTTGCACTCAGATGACCGCCCTATCGATCTGTCGCGATGCGATGCAGTGAGCAATCCCATGCCCATCAGGCATAGGGCCGCACTGAAGAGATGACCGCTGTTCCATCCACCCAGGGCATAGTCCTGGTCGTAGTTGGGGCGGAAGAACTGGAGTATGAACCGCAAGGCGCCGTACAGGGCGAAGTAGAGCCAGAGCAATCGGCCCTCCCACCTCCGGCGGAGGAACATCCAAAGGCAGACGCCGCTGACGAAAAGACACACCGCCAGCGCCAAGAGTTGCGTGGGAAGCACTGGCAGAGAATGCGATGCCGAACTATCGACAAGGCCCAGATGCATGTGGTGGACGAAGCACGGGGTCCCCACGATCTCGCCGTCTGCATTGAGGCGCTTGACGAATCTCACCGCAAGAAGGGAGTCGGAGACGGGACCATAGCAGCAGCCGTGCAGGAAACACCCGATGCGTTGGATGCCCTGGGCCATCGGAAACACGCAGGCCACGCCGTCCGATACAGTCCCCAGTGACAATCGCAGGCCACGCGCCGTCACAACAACGGCCAGGAGCGCTCCGACCATGGCCGAGAAGGAGACCTGCCCCCCGCTCTGCCATCTGAAGAAGCCCGCCAGTGTCCCACGAAAGCAAAACCCGCCAAGGCGGCCGAAAACAACAGCACAAACGGCAGCCGTGACACACACGAGTCCTACCTTCCATAGGGGCAACCTCCGACATCTCGCCAGACCGATCCCGACGCAAGCTGCAACGAGAAGTCCCAGCCCATAGAAAATCCAGTAACTGTGGACGTAACGCGCTCCACATACGAGAGAGACGGGGCGCATACGCGTGTCGTTCCTTTCTCTGTGCCATCGGGCGCCGCACTCATGTCCTGCAAGCCGCTATGCTACCGGATTCTTTGCGCTCCTTTCAATGCCTTATAATCTAAATCTTCGATATAATCGCTATTTCCACTAGAGCCTCTTCAGAGGTCACGAGACACACATGACTGGTGTCCCCCGGCTGTTTTTTTCGCTCCACGTTGGCGATCGCCCGTTTCTATCCTATAATTAACATGGATGATCGAAGTGCAGTATGTGGTATCGGCAGGGTGTTTTCCGGGGGGAAATCATGCCCAGGGCACGCAATTTCAACCGTAGGCGCCGGGGCGCCGTCCTTGTTTTGTCCATGCTCTTCATTCTGGTCTTCTCGGGATTGGCCGTCTCCATGGCGACCCTGTCGGGGACCAATGTTCGACTGGCGTCCAACCAGCATCTGGCCAACACGGCCCTCTACGCCGCCCAGTCAGGACTCGAATGCGCCAGGTACATGGTTGGCACCGTCAACCTGGGGCAAACGAACATCAACCACGTCACGGACGCCCAGGCGAATCAGGTCTGGACGGATCTCTGTCAGTACGTCCAGACACAGGCCCTGGATGGGCAGACCGTGCCCTCGGCCAGTCGCTTCACCGACACCGGCGGCGCCGGGGATGAACTGATCACCCCCAGCCTGGGTCTGAGCGGCTCGAACGTCAACTTCGCCCTGCGCTTCTACCGCTACGATTCCGACGTGCGCACCATCAAAATGCAATCGATCGGCACGAGCGGAACGATTACGCGCCGCATCAACGTGGATATGGACGTTACGAAAGACCGCGAGGTGCTGACGTACGCCATCGCCAGTCGCGGCCGCATGTGGCTGACCGGCGACACCACTATCCACGGCGACCTCTACAGTTCCTGGAACCGGCCCGAGATCTCGCCCTTCAACATGACCAGCGACTCGTCGGTGGAAGGCACGGTCAACACCGTGCTGGCGCTGAGCGATATCCAGGCCGAGGGCTACCAGATGGAGACCCTGGACAGCAACGGCAAGGCGCGGTTCTCCTTTGGGCAGACGGTCTATGACTGCGAAGGCAACGCCCTGGGCATCACAGAGGGCGTCGCCGACAGCGATGGCATGCTGACCGATTCGAGCGGTACGCCTGTCTTCGATCAGACCGGCGCTCGTATCCCCGTCGATTACGCGAACCGCCTCTACAGCTCGGGCGATGAAATCCAGGCCTATCATGAGAATATCAACTACGAGCAACCGGCCGGCACGGATATCCCGGGCATGAGCATTGCCGACTACAACACCGACGGTTACAACGACGGGAGCCTGGCGACCATTCCCTCCAGCAGCACGACGACCAAAGAGTACTTCCCCCATGCCGACGGAAGCTACACCACCAAGAAATACAGCAGCAGCCATACGTACTACCGGCACACCTACGAGAACGAGACATTCACCAACGCTAAGCTGCCCTACAACCGGCACGCCCTGTTCAAGAACTGCACGTTTGATGAGATCCTCTACATCGACTGCTATAAGACCAGCACGTCCCAGTCCAGGTGCAACAACGTCCGTTTCGAGAACTGCACCTTCAATGGCGTCATCATCACCGACGTCCCCCAGCGAATGGACTGGATCGATAACTGCCTCTACTTCACGGGCGCCGCGACTTTCAACAACCAGTCCTCGATTCAAGAGGCAACCATCCTCGCCCCGCACTTCAACGTCAACCTGGGTAACACCAACCCCAACCAGGGCGACAGCAACGTCCTGACCGGCGCGGTCGTCGGCGGCATTGTCGACGTTCGCGGCAACGCGGAGATCTACGGCACGATCATCTCCATGTACGACACGACGCCCCACTCGTCCGGCTACGTCACGAACATCGGCGCCACCCTCGACGACGGCGGCTCCGAGACGACCTCCATCGACGACGTCGGCACGATCAACATCACCCCGGAGGAAGACATGATGCTGCCCAGCGGCATCACCAGTCCGATCATCATCAAGACCGACAACAGCACGTATTGCGAAAGCGCCTAACCGCATGACTGAAGAAGTAGTCCACGCAAACGACAACCACGAACCTCGGTAAAGGAGCGAACCATGCAGAGAGTATCGGTACGAACGCTGACCCTGATGGTGTTGCTGCTCTTCTCGGTTCTGGCCCATCAGTACGTCGACCTGACGCCCACCGCGTCGGCCGACGCCCTGTGGCTGGCCGACGACGATCCCAACGGGACCGACGACCCGCCCCCGGAGATCGCCTGGGCGGTCGCGGACGATCCCAACGGGGTCGACGATCCGCCGCCCGAGATCGCCTGGGCCGTCGCGGATGATCCCAATGGGGTCGATGATCCGCCCCCGGAGATCACCTGGGCGGTCGTGGACGATCCCAACGGGGTCGACGATCCGCCGCCAGAGATCGCCTGGGCCGTCGCGGATGATCCCAATGGGGTCGACGATCCGCCGCCGGAAATCGCCTGAGCGTCGTCATCAGCGGTAGGCCTGACGAGTCGCAGGCGGACCTCGGAGTCCGCCAACATTGTCGCCGGAGACAGCGTCACGGAGGTCCGTTCAACCACGGCCGACGCCGTCTCCGGCGCCAAGGCCATCCGTGCAACTACCCCGGTCCCACCTGCCTGGCGCTGTGCGACTGCCGGGAGAACTGTGCGCCGCGGCTGGCATTTTGTATCCCACCTTCGTTGAGTAATCCCTTCCAACAATGCTCCTGACCTTTGGCATTTGACACCTCCGGGCGGATGTGGTCTAATCCCGGCCAATCCGTTCGACACCCAGCAGCCTCGCGTCGAGGCTTGTCGCTTACAGGAGGTAACCCAATGCCAAAGCGCCCTGACATCAAGAAGGTCATGATCATCGGTTCCGGTCCCATCGTGATCGGCCAAGCCTGCGAATTCGATTACTCCGGCACGCAAGCGTGCAAGGCCCTGCGTCAGTTGGGCTACGAGATCGTGCTGGCCAACTCGAACCCGGCCACGATTATGACCGACCCCGGCACGGCGGATGTGACGTACATCGAACCGCTGACGCTGGAGAGCATGACGAAGATCATCGAGAAGGAACGTCCCGACGCCCTGCTGCCCAACCTGGGCGGCCAATCGGGGCTCAACCTCAGTTCGGAACTGGCCAAAGCCGGCGTCCTGAAGAAGTACGGCGTCAAGGTCATCGGCGTCCAGATCGACGCGATCGAACGCGGCGAGGACCGTCAGGCGTTCAAGGACACTATGGACAGGCTCGGCATCGAGATGGCGCGGAGCCTGATCGCCAACAACGTCGAGGAAGCGGAAGCCGCGATCAAAGAGATCGGCCTGCCCTGTGTGATTCGTCCGGCCTACACCATGGGCGGCACCGGCGGCGGGTTCGCCTACAACATGGAAGAGTTCCGCGCCCTGGTCAAGCGGGGCCTCAGCGCCAGCATGGTCCATCAGATCCTGGTGGAGGAGTCCGTTCTCGGTTGGGAAGAGTTGGAGCTGGAGGTCGTTCGGGACAGCAAGAACCAGATGATCACCGTCTGCTTCATTGAGAACGTCGACGCGATGGGCGTCCACACGGGCGACAGCTACTGCACCGCCCCGATGCTGACGATCAGCGAAGAGCTGCAGCAACGGTTGCAGAAGTACTCCTACGATATCGTCGAAGCCATCGAGGTCATCGGCGGCACGAACGTCCAGTTCGCCCACGATCCCGTGACCGATCGCGTCGTGGTCATCGAGATCAACCCGCGAACGTCACGTTCCTCGGCGCTGGCTTCGAAGGCGACGGGCTTCCCGATCGCGTTGATCTCCTCGCTGCTGGCCGGCGGCCTGACCATGGACGAGATCCCCTACTGGCGCGACGGCACGCTGGAGAAGTACACGCCCTCGGGCGACTACGTTGTGGTGAAGTTCTCCCGCTGGGCGTTTGAGAAATTTGAGGGCCTCGAAGACAAGCTGGGCACGCAGATGCGGGCGGTCGGCGAGGTGATGAGCATCGGCAAGAACTACAAGGAAGCGTGCCAGAAGGCGATCCGCTCGCGTGAAGACGGTCGCTACGGCCTGGGCTTCGCCCGCGACTACAACGATCGGTCGCTAGAAGATCTGATGCGTCTGCTGGCCGAGCCCTCCAGCGAGCGACAGTTCATCATGTACGAGGCGATCCGCAAGGGCGCGACCGTCGAAACGCTGCACGAGACCACCCATATCAAGGCCTGGTTCATCAAGCAGATGAAGGAACTGGTCGAACTGGAAGAGAAGATCCTGACCCACAAGGGCAAAGCCCTGCCCGATGAACTCCTGACCCAAGCCAAGAAGGACGGCTTTTCCGACCGCTATCTGTCCGGCCTGCTGGGCGTCAAAGAGGCGGAGATTCGTGACGCGCGCAAGAAGCTCGGCGTCGTCGAGGGCTGGCATCCGGTTCCCGTCAGCGGGGTCGATGACGCGGCCTACTACTACTCCACCTACAACGCCCCGGATACAACCGAGCCGACGCCCGGCCGCAAGATCATGGT
Source organism: Sedimentisphaerales bacterium (assembly GCA_028277585.1). GTDB lineage: Bacteria > Planctomycetota > Phycisphaerae > Sedimentisphaerales > Anaerobacaceae > Anaerobaca. Next base: position 14,640 of record JANQFY010000331.1, on the reverse strand, counting down.
CCTCGGCGGCGGACCCAACCGGATCGGACAGGGCATCGAGTTCGACTACTGCTGTGTCCACGCCGCCTTCGCCCTGCGCGACGAAGGGATCGGCTCGATCATGGTCAACTGCAATCCCGAGACCGTCTCGACCGACTACGACACCTCGAACAAGCTCTACTTCGAACCGCTGACCGTCGAGGACGTGCTCAGCATCTATGAGAAGGAAAAGCCCGAGGGCATTATCTGCCAGTTCGGGGGCCAGACCCCGCTGAACATCGCGGCTGAACTGGAGGAAGCCGGCGTCAACATCATCGGCACCACGCCGGACACCATCGAGATGGCCGAGGACCGCGACCGCTTCCGCCAGAAGATGCAGAAGCTCGGCATCCCGCAGCCGGAGAGCGGCATGGCCAGCACGCTGGAAGAAGCCCTCAAGATCGCTGAGACGATTGGCTACCCACTAATGGTGCGCCCCTCGTTCGTCCTGGGTGGTCGCGCGATGGAAGTCGTCCACGACAAGGCGATGCTCGAACGCTACATGAAGGCGGCGGTTGACGTCTCGCCCGAACGGCCCATCCTGATCGACAAGTTCCTCGAAAACGCCATCGAAGCTGAGGCGGACGCCATCGCCGACGGGACCGACGCCTTCGTACCGGCGGTCATGGAGCACATCGAACTGGCCGGCGTCCATTCGGGCGATTCAGCGTGTGTGATCCCGCCAACGACGATCCCGCAGAAGCACATCGACACGATCTACGAATACACGCGTCGGATCGCGATCGAGTTCAAGGTCGTGGGCCTGATGAACATCCAGTACGCGATCTGCAACGACACGGTCTACATCCTCGAAGCCAACCCGCGGGCCAGTCGAACGGTGCCGCTGGTGAGCAAGGTGTGCGGCATCTCCATGGCCCGCATCGCCACTCAACTCATGCTCGGCAAGAAGCTGACCGACCTCGACCTCAAGCGGGCCGAGATTCCTCACTACGGCGTCAAGGAGTCGGTGTTCCCGTTCTACTTCTACCCTGAGGTGGACCCGGTGCTGGGCCCCGAGATGCGTTCGACCGGCGAGGTCCTGGGAATGGCCGACTCGTTCGGCATGGCGTTCTACCGAGCCCAGGACGCCGCTCAGGGCTGCCTGCCCGCCGAAGGAACCGCCCTGCTGACCATCGCCGATCGCGACAAGGAATCGGTGGTCGAGGTCGCCAAGGAACTGACCGAGTTGGGCTTCACGCTCAAGGCGACGACGGGCACAGCCCAGTTCCTCGCCAAGAACGGGATCGAGGCCGAACAGGTCTACAAGATGCACGAGAAACGCCCGCACATTGCCGACCTCGTCACCGACGGCGACATCCAGCTCGTGATCAACACGCCCATGGGCAAGGCCAGCAAGACAGACGATTCCTACATCCGCAAAGCGGCGATCCGCTACAAGGTGCCCTATATCACCACCATCGCCGCGGCCCGGGCGACCGCCAAGGGCATCGCCGCGATCAAAGAGCGACAGCCCGGCGTTAAGAGTCTCCAGGAGTACCACAAGGGCATCAAGTAGCCCTGTCACAAGGTTACAAGCGAAACCGCCCCAGCCCGGACGAGGTCACGATCCGTCCGGGCTGGGGAGAAGACACAGTGGTTTGATATGCTGAACCGAAGGGGTTTTCTCAGGCAATCTGTACTGGCCGCGGGCGTTCTGTCGGCAGGACCCCGGCTGGGCGCCGAGGAACGGGCGGCGCCCAAGATCGAGATATCGCTGGCCCAGTGGTCGTTGCACCGGACCCTCTTCTCGGGTCAGCTCGACCACCTGGACTTCCCCGCCAAGGCGCGGAACGATTTCGACATTTCGGCCGTCGAGTACGTCAACGGCTTCTTCGGCGGCAAGACCATGGACTTCCGCGCCGCCGCCAAGAACACAGCCTATCTGAGACAACTGCGCCAACGGAGCCGGGACGCCGGCGTGGTGAACCATCTGATCATGATCGACGAGGAGGGGCCGCTGGCCGATGCGAACGAACGGCAACGACTGGCGGCGATAGCCAACCACAAGAAATGGGTTGAGGCCGCCAAATTCCTGGGCTGCCAGACCGTTCGCGTGAACCTGCATGGTAACGGCTCGGCCGGTGACAAGCAGACCGCCTCCGTGGATTCGCTGGGGCGTCTGGGCGAATTTGCTCAAACGATGGGCATCAACGTCGTCGTCGAGAACCACGGCCGTGAATCCTCCAACGGGGCCTGGCTCGCGGCGGTCATCAAAGAAGTTGCCCGACCCAACGTGGGCACGCTTCCGGACTTCGGCAACTTCTGCCAGTCCCACCCCTGGGGCAGCCCGCTGGAAGGCTGCGAGAAGCCCTATGACCGCTATCAGGGGATGGCCGAATTGCTGCCCTTAGCCAAAGGCGTCAGCGCCAAATCCTACGACTTCGACGAGCATGGCGAGCAACCTTTGCTGGACTACCGAAAGCTCGTAAACTTGGTGAAAGCCTCGGGATTCTCCGGCTATGTCGGAATCGAGTTCGAAGGCCCGACCCAGCCCGAAGACGAAGGCATCCGCAAGACCAAGCGTCTGTTGGAGAAGTATCTCTGACCCTACAAATCGCCACGACATGGGTATCTCTATTCTGGAGCCAGGGATGTCGGTGACCTGTGCCGCTGCCGTATCTTGCCGCTCGCGTCTTCAGGGGCCCCGCCTCCCGTCGAGACGGTCGGTGTGAGAATGAAGACAATCTCCCTGGCCCGCTCCTCGAAGTCCCTGCCCGAGAACAAGAGGCCCAGAATGGGGATGTCCTTCAAGATCGGGACGCCGCGAATCACGTCGCGCTTCTCCCGTTTGCGCAGGCCGCCAATCACCAGGCTCTGTCCCAACCGAATCCGGCTCTCCTTGCTGCTGATCATGTGCGACGTGACGATCGGAGTCTGTGTAACGCCCGCCGGCGTAAGGTAGGCGCCGATCCGAATCTGTGTCTGCAGGCCGACGCCCCCGTCGGCGTACACGTGGGGAGTGATCTCCATCGAATCGATGATATCGTAATACTCCGTCTGCGTCGTCAAGACGGTCTCACCGCCGAAACCGCCAGCCTGTGTGGTTATTTGCTGCAAAGGGACATGCTGCTTGAACTGGATGCGCGCGGTCTGTCCGTTGACAACTTCCAGCGTGGGATTCATCAGGACCTTCAGGTATCCCCGTGAGACCAGGATATCCACCAGTGCCCGGAACCGGTGGCCTTGCTCTGTCGCGTTGACGCCCACCTTCAGGCCGAACTTCTCCCTGACGGGATCGCGCAGCGACGCACCGGGGAAGGCGGGCACGACCCGTCCGAATTCGTCGGTCTTGCCCCCCAAGCTAACGCTCTCGCCAAACAGATTCTCGATCGCAAGGGTGGTTTCACGATCCATGGTCATGCTGGCGTTCAATTCCGAGACGGTGCACTGCATCGTGACCTGAATGGGCGCGATGTCGATGTGCTCCAATACCTCAAGCACGGCGTCGATATCCGCTTCCGCTGGACACCTCACCACGAGTTGATGCGTCGCCGGGTGCGCCGTCACCGTGTAGCGGGGGCGGGACGTCGGCGTGCCCGGCTGGGCGAAGAGCCGCTCGGCGAATTGCTCATGGACGATCTTTGTCAAGTGCTCGGCGCTATGGTGTCGACAGAAATAGACCAGTTTCCACTCTTCAACGCCGCCAACGATCTGGCGGAGCTTGCGCGGAGGCGCCTGGTACCGGGCGGGCCATGAGATGTTGGGGTCGGCAACCGTCCTGACGCGCCCGATATCCCGAAGAATGGTCTGGGTCTCGAGGGCCGTGACATCCTCCCCGGGCCAATCGTGACAACCACAGAGCACGGGCAAGAGCAAGACCGCTCGCGCCGCCCAGCGCAGCCAGCCGGCACGAGGGTCCGCGCATGGACCACGGGGAGCGTGAGTCTGATCGCGCCGTCGTATTTCGGTCCTGTTCAAACGAGGGCCTACCGCGTGTTGATGATGCGATCAATGCCACGGACCTTCTTGGCCAGAAGCCGCGCCAACGTCTCATGGCGCAGGCTGTTCTCGACCAGATGGCCCACCTCGATTTCGAGATGGACATCGTTGCCGTTGTCCTTGACCGGCGTCTCCTTCGGCTGGTGCACCTCCGGCTCGACCTGATCAACCTGCACCTTGCCTTGCCCTTCGTTCATCGCCTGGGCCAGCAACTCCTCAAACTTGACCTCGACGCGACGATATCCCGGCGTCTCAACGTTCGCGATGTTGCTGGCAATCGTCTTTTGCCGCAGTCCTTCCGCGCGCAGTCCGGCCGCCAGAAGGTCAAACGTACTGCTTGCCTTCTCCATCTTCAACTCGTCCTAATCCGCCCGTGAGGCTAGAAAAAAAGGGCCGCCGGACTCCCGAAGTTGATCCGGCGACCCATACCCTGCACGGCCACCCCAACGAGGGGCCGCCGGCAACATACCCGGTCCTTCCACAGCAAATAAAAAAGCCGGCGATAGTGATGAAAGCTCACACTATTCGCCGGCCCATTTTCAAGCAAGTTGTCGAGGACAACTCCCTGTCGATCTGCCTGCTACTGTATTTGTCGGCCAACCTACCATCAGATCATGAATCTGTCAACCGAACATCGCCCTCGATTGGGAAATCTCCGCGTGCCTGTCCCGACCGGCGCTCTGTGTCTCTGGACCTGGGACTCCATATGCGCCCGGCAGGTTGACAACTCTCACACCGATCCGCTAGAGTCAGGGGGGCGTTCGCTGAAGGAGCCGACGCACAAACAAAGGAAAGACCCCTTCCAACCGTTCTCCTCCATGGCGTCGGTAAGGGACAGACAGACCGGGACCAGCATGAGTGACAAAACAAGAAGCCAGATGGAAGTCGAGATAAGCGAAGCCATCATCAAGTTCGAGAAGGAGTACATGGGGCGCGGTCCGGATGAGACCAAGACGTTCATCATCGACGACATGGTGCTCGTTCGTCTCCGCGGCGTGCTGACTCCGGCCGAGAAGCAACTGGCCAAGACCGAGGACCCCCTCAAGGGGCGCGTGTTGATCAAGCAGGTGCGCATCGAATTGCTGGAAACAGCTCGGGTTCTGCTGGAGACCATTATCCGGGATGTGCTCCGGACCAAAGTCAAAACCATGCACACCGACATCAGCACCGTCACCGGCGAGCGCGTGATCATCTTCACGCTGGAGCAGACTCCCTGCACCGGCTAGGAACGCCTGGTTCACAGGCGACCGCCCCGAGGGGCAACTCTCAACGTGATTGCTGCGTGGCCAGGCCGAGCGTGGCCACGCAGCAAACGCGCCGTCACTGTCTCAAGTCTCTCAGGGATCAACCGCGCAACCCTTACTAGCGCCCACCTCGGTGTCGCCGACCAGGGCCGGAATGTCGGGCGCCTATCTGTCCTCGGATCTCACCGGGAGCATGGTCAGCGGTGTGCACGTTCACATAGAACTGGCCGTCGCGAAGCGCCTGAGCGAAACCCTCGAAATCCCCGGCAAAATCGCCGATCAAATCAGCCTCAGTGATGGTTCCTCGCGAGAGCTCTCCATTGACCAAACCCGTGGCCGGCACGAGACCGAAAAGGAAAGCCGCAACCCCGCCATTCTTGCCGGGAAGACCATAGTGAATGTGTGCTTGAGTGGCGCCGCTAATTCCCTGAACGTGAAGCTCGTAGTCGAGATCTTTCCTCTGATCATTCAAGCTGAACGTGGCCCACCCTGTCGCGAAAGTCGGCACCACGGGCACCTGGGCGGCGCCACTGAGTCGCGCGACGAACCGGTCCGCGTTCTGATCAATGCAGGTGATCGTGATCTTTGCCACCGGGTTCTTCCAATCATGGATTTCCGGTAACAAATCGTCACCACCCTGGATGCCGGGATGGTGGGCAATGACGCCGTTTTCCGCAAGCATCGGATTGCTTTCGCCGGTGCCGGCATCAGAGGAAGAGACACCGATCAGGCCCTGACACGGCGGCACAAGATCGGCGAAATCCTCCGTATTCACTTCTGTCCCGGCGTCGTATCCGGCGGTGAGGATGACACGCGCACCGGACCGCGGCAAGGAAACGCCGTTGAGCCCCGTGAAGCCGTCGTTGGTGCATATCAGCATGGAGGCCAGCGAGAGATACCGCGCCGCCGGATCGCCGGTGATCATCACGTCCGTCACGTCGATAAACTCCGTGTTGCCCGGATTGGCGGCCGGCACCAACGGGCCGGTGGCCCCTTCGGCGATCTCCAACACGCCGGCCTGAGCCATCAGCCAATCGTGCAGGAGCATGCTGTTGCCGTTTTCCGCAACGGCCTGTAGCTCCGCGCTGGCGGGTTCTCCCACGTTGAAGATGTGGGTCCCATACGCATGAGTAGCCATAATCGGCGGCGTCAACGCCTGCCCTTCGGTGAGATTCTGAACTGTCACGCGGTAAGTCCGCAAGTGGCCGTCCGCCAACACGACCGTACTTGCGAGGCCGAAGACAAGAATCGCATACAAAACACTCTGACACTGTCCCGTCTTGTTTCCATTTAGTGTTTTCATTGTTTCACTCCTTTTCAGTTGAAGGTATTCCGTAGGCGTCAGCGTGCAGCCATACGGTGCCTTCTCTACATCAGAATCTGCCCTCTTCACTAGTTCGATCCGTTTCCCGAACTTCGAAATCCGACCAGAGAAAGGCGAAGAGAAATGTACCCGCTTGACATGTTATCGTTGCCGCGCCCCCGGGTCTCGTCCTTCCCTGGTCTTTGCTGTTCACGGCGTAACATCGGTGCACGCATTTGGAATACTACGTCGATTCGGGACGTCTTGATCTTTCTGTTGATCGGGGCAAAGCCGCTTCCTTCTATCGGGGCGCACCCCCTTCGCTCGTCGATGAAGGCCCGACACCCGATGTTGAAGGGGCCCCGAGTATCACGCTGGTTTTCCGCAAGATTCGGGTGGCCGTCATCGCGTAATCCCATTAAGAAAGAGACTGACCGAAATGACTTGGAGACCAGCAGGCCAATGGGCAACGACGCACAACAATCTGAAGACTACCAGAGAATCGAGAGCGCGATTCGATTCATCGAGGCCAATTTCAGATCTCAGCCGAGCCTGGAGCAGATCGCGCGAAGTGTTCATCTGAGCAAGTTTCACTTCGACCGCCTGTTCAAACGGTGGGCGGGGATCAGCCCGATCCAATTCCTGCAGTTCATGACCCTCGACTACGCCAAACAGCGGCTGGCCCAATCCCGGAACCTGCTCGACACCGCCTGGGATGCGGGTCTTTCCGGGCCCAGTCGCCTGCACGATCTGTTCGTCACCTTCGAAGCCGTCACGCCGGGCGAGTTCAAGAAGCAGGCGGCCGGACTGCACATCACCTACGGATTCCATCCGACGCCCTTCGGGGACTGCCTGCTGGCCGCCACTGAGCGAGGCATCTGCCATCTGTCGTTCATCGCCGGCGAGGATCGCGCTACAGCGCTCGACCCGCTTCTTCAGGCGTGGCCCCGAGCAACCTTTGCCGAGCGACCCAAGCACACGACGACCATAGTAGAGCGTCTCTTCGAACCCCCAGAGAAGAAGGACGCCAAACCATTCCACCTCTACGTCCGCGGCACGAACTTCCAGATCAGCGTCTGGAAAGCACTGGTGAGCATCCCGGCCGGATGGCTCGTAAGCTACCAGGACGTCGCCTCCCACATCGGGCGCCCCAAAGCCTTCCGGGCGGTGGCGAACGCCGTCGCGATCAATCCCGTCGCGTATCTGATTCCGTGCCACCGGGTCATCACCGGCTCAGGAAAGTTCCATCAGTACCGCTGGGGATCAGCCCGCAAGAAGGCCCTGATCGGCTGGGAGGCCGCTCGGGCAAGCACAGACCAGTCATAGGCTCCCTCCCTCCGTTCGCCTCCAGGACGGGCCGCGCTTGAATCTCGCCGTCACAACGGGTATCATGCGTGGCTCGTTTCGCCCACGAGCACGGGCGAACATCTTTCCGGCGGGCGGGTCGTTCCCGAAATCGCCGGAGCGTCGGTTCTATAGACTGGTAGTTCATGGCCATTGTAACGCTGCACGACATCCACAAAGCCTTCGGCCCGGAAGTGGTCCTGGACCAATTGAGCCTGCAACTCCACGCCGGCGAGAAGGTCGGCATGGTCGGGGCCAACGGCTCGGGCAAGAGCACGATCCTCAACCTCATCACGGGCCAGATCGAGCCGGACATGGGGCGCGTGACCACGCAGAAGGGATTGCGGATCGCGTACTTGCCTCAGGAGGCGAGTTTCAGTGGCGAGTGCACCGTCATGGAGGAGATGCACGCCGGGGTCGATCACCTGTTCAAACTCCAGGAGGCCATTCAGAACGCGTCCCACGAGATGGAGAGCCTGACCGGATCGGAACTCCAGGCGAAGATGAAGCAGTACGACCGCCTGTGCCATGATTTCGAAATCGCCGGTGGGTACGAATACGAGATCCGGATCAATGCAACACTGGCGGCGATGGGATTCGAGCCGGAGCTGCATCACGTCAAGACGTCCGCTCTCAGCGGAGGGCAGCTCTCGCGGCTGGGCCTCGCCCAGGTCCTCATGCTGGAGACTGACCTGCTGCTGCTCGACGAGCCCACCAACCATCTCGACCTGCGGGCCACCGAATGGCTCGAACGCTTCCTGGGAAACTATCACGGCGCGGCGGTAATCATCAGCCATGACCGGTATCTCCTGGACAAGGTCGCCTGCAAGATTGTCGAGGTCGAGCGGCGCCGGGCCCAGGTCTGGAACGGCAACTACCAGAACTACGTCCAGAGCCGCGAGGTCGTCCGCCTCCAGCAGGAGCGGGAACACACCAAGCGGGCAGAGATGGTTGAGAAGACACTGGATTTCATCGCGCGGAACAAAGACCAGGAAGGCATGCGCGGCACTGCCCGAGGTCGCAAGACCCGCCTGAACCGGTTGCTCAAGGAGAACCCCGACTTCCTCGAGAAGCCCACCGACGACAAAACGATCAACTTCTCATTTCGCAAAACCGAGCGTACGAGCGATCTGGTGGTGCGCTGCGAGGGGCTCGCCAAATCCTTCGATGAGTTGACGCTGTTCGAGAACCTGACCTTTGACATCCTGCATGGCGAGCGGCTGGGCATCACCGGACCCAACGGGACGGGAAAGAGCACGCTCTTGAAGCTGGCGTTGGGCCAGATGGAGCCGTCGGCCGGGCGAATCCACACGGGAAACAGCCTCCGCGTGGGCTATCTCGATCAGCATGGCGATGTGCTCGATTCAACGCGAACCGTTCTGGACGAAGCGCGACAGGTTCGCCCCGATCTGGCGGCCGAGAAGGTTCGCGATCGCCTGGGCGCGTTTCTTTTCTCGGGCGACGATGTCTTCAAGCAGTGCGGCGACCTGAGCGGCGGGCAGCGCAACCGCCTGATGCTCTGCAAACTCGTCCTGGCCGAGCCCGATGTGCTGGTCATGGACGAACCAACCAACCATCTGGACATCGCCAGCCGCGAAAGACTCGAAGCGGCGCTCAAGGACTACACCGGCACGATCATCGCCGTCAGTCACGACCGCTACTTCCTCGATCGCATCGCCGACAAGCTGCTCGTCATCGGCGCCGACGAATTGGGCGAGCGGTGTCTGGGCTGCAATGAGTTTGTCGGAGGGACACCCGCCTACTCCGTGTACGCCGCCCTGATCCGCCAGCGAATGGAAGAGAGACAGCGGGCCCAGCAGGCGAGCAAGAGCGCGACCCAGAAACGCCGCTCGGGCAATGGCGACAAGGACAAGCCCCGCGCGAAGACCCCCGAGGAACTGCGGCGCTTCAATAAGTACTCTGTCGAGCAGATCGAAGAGATGATCACCGAGCTGGAGCACGAAATCACTGAGTTGAAGGAACGCTTCGGCGAGGAGGCGGTCTACAAGGACCCACAGAAAATCGCCGCGCTACAGCGCGACTACGACGCCAAGACCGCCGAGCTCGACCTGCTCTACCGCGCCTACGAACGGCGCGACGGATAGCCACGGCGCTAGAACAGCCCAGGAACTCTGAGGAGACCGGACATGATGGACCCTGCTTCTACGACCCATCCCACGACACGGCGTCACTTCCTTGCGGGAGCCGCCGCTGCGACCACCTTGCTGGCCTCTGCCGGCTGCGCCGATGCGATGAAGCACGCCTCCAAGGGAACGCCCTGTCCGATGATCGAGCCGGGCAGCGTCATTCTGCTCCAGGGCGATTCGATCACCGACTCCGGTCGCGACAGGAAACGCCAGGACAACGCCAACGACGCCCGGGCCATGGGGCGCGGCTACGCCTTACTGGCCGCGGCGCAACTGCTCGCCGAGCAGCGTGACACCGAGCTGAAGATCTACAATCGGGGCAACAGCGGAAACAAGGTCTTTCAGCTGGCTGACCGGTGGGACAAGGACTGTCTCGCCTTGAAGCCTGATGTCGTCAGCATCCTGATCGGCGTCAACGACATCTGGCACAAGCTGGGCGGCCGCTACGACGGCACCGTCGAGATCTACGAAAGGGACTACCGCGCCCTGCTCGAACGCACGCGCCGCGAGTTGCCCGAGGTGAAGCTGATCGTCTGTGAACCCTTCGTGCTGCGCTGCGGTGCCGTCAACGACACGTGGTTTCCCGAATTCGACAGCTACCGCACCGCGGCCAAGAACGTAGCCAAGGCTTTCAACGCTGTCTTCGTCCCGTTCCAAACGGTCTTCGACAAGGCCATCCAGGACACGCCCCCGGCCCACTGGGCCGCCGACGGCGTTCACCCAACCATGGCCGGCGCCCAGCTAATGGCCCAAGCCTGGCTGGCCGCAGTTTCGAACGCATAGGGTATGAGAGAGCGAGCAAAGGTTCCTGTTGGCGGACCGATCAAGATCGTGCTATCATGAACCGCGATCGTTCGAGCGTCGCGGACGAATGACGATGGATTGTTCAGCAAGGAAGGCATGAGCATGGCACATCGTTTCCGCCAACTGCTTCTTCTGGTCTGCGTCACCGGCATGCTGAGCCCTGCCGACCACGCGGCCGCCTCGCCAAGTCGAATCGCCGTGCGAGTCGAGAACTTCACCGTCCCCCCCTCGACGGGCCCCTTGACGCACATCCTGATTCGCAACTCAGGGGATGCGACCCAGCAGGTGACAGCTCAGCCCAAGTTCCCGACTGGGTGGAGATGGACGCCAAATCAGCGTACCTTAACCATCGCGCCAGGGCAGACCGAGCGCTTGCCGTTCACCATCGAGAAGGCGACCGACCTGGCGGCGAATCGCTATCCCGTCGAGGTCGCCGTGACGTGCGGCGCGAATACTACCTTGCATCGCCAGACGATCGTCTGCGCCAGCGCGCCATACTCCAAACCGAAAATCGATGGCAAGTTCAAGGACTGGTCCGACGCGATTCCCCTGACCTTCACGACAGACGGAAAGGACACGGTCGTCAGCACGTACTGGGACAAGCGGAACTTCTACCTGTACGTCCAGGTTGAGGAAGACAAGTTGCGAGCCTACAAGAAAGGCGCCGTGGTAGTGGACGCCGTTCAGGTCGCCATCGCGCCGCGCACGGCCGTGACGCCGGACGTAGCGACCGCCCCGGCTCAGCGTCACGAGTTCCTTCTGGTCGGCGCGAGCGGCCCCTTCGCCAAGGCCAAATGCTTCACGCTGATCAGTACGGGGGACGCACTGTCGATTGCAGCGCAACAGAGAACCGTCGCCGATCTAACTGAACTCGATGGAGCGCGGGTGGTGGTCAAGCGGCGCGGCAAGATAACACACTACGAATGCACCATCCCCTTCGCCGGACTGTCCGGTATTCGGCCCGACGTGGGTAGGGAGATCCGTCTGTCTCTGGTGGTCCACGATCCGGATGGAACGGGTCGGCGCGACTGGGGCAAGGCGGCCGGGCTCTGGCCCGACCAGCGGAATCCGCTGGCCTGGTGCGCCTGGGGACAGACATCGTGGACGGACGATCCACCGTACGATAGCAAGAGCGAATGGGGGTTGTGCTCGTCCAAGCATTGAGAAAAAAGACCGAATCGTTGTGTTTGTGGGAGACTGATCTGATGAAGACCTCAGTTGTACTACTGGTTCTGATGTCTCTGCTCCTGGCCTCCGGCTGCGCCGTGCGCGAAACCTATGTTTCTTCCGGCGCCGCCACCGGCGGGCCCATTGTGATGCGCACCGCCTCGGCTCAGGACACTGATCCTTTTGCAGCGGGCCAAAGCGCAGCGAAGGCCCTGCAGCAGAGAATGGGCGACGCAGCGCCCCACACCGTCGTCCTGACCGAGTGCTTTGAGGGCCGCGCCGAGAAGGAGAGATTGGTCAAGGGCGTCTGCTCGGTCTTTGACAAGGACATCGTCTTTGGCTTCTCCACTTACGGCTCGTTCGACCAGCAGGGTTGTCTGGACGATGTCTCCGTCTGTCTCCTGGGCATTGCAGGCGATGGGATCGCGACAGCCGCAGCGCTGCGACCCGAGCTCGGAATCACGGGCCTGACGATGGAGAACGACGAGGCCCAACTGGCCAAGCGACTAGGCGGCGCCGGCGTTGAACTGGCGACCACCGTCACCCAGAACGACAAGGGCAAGCTCCTGATTCTCATGGCCGACGCGCATTCTCCCAAGAACCAGTTCCTCGTCGCCGGCGCGCAGAAGGTCGTGGGCGCCGAGTTCCCCATCACGGGCGGCTCGGCCAACAAGAACGCGGGGCAGACGTTTGTCTACTTCCAGGGACGCGTCTACACCGACAGCGCCATCGCCCTGCTGCTCTCGGGCGACTTTGAGGTCTCGCTCGCAGGTCGACAGGCGAAGGAGAATGCGAAGGTCATCTCCTCAGCGGCCGAAGGGGCGAGCGAGGCAATGGGAGATGTCGCCACCAAGCCATTCTCCGTCCTGGCGTTCAACTGCGCCGGCCGCAAGGGCAAACTGGACAATATCGCCGACGAACTGGACGCCATCCAGGCCGTCATCGGGACCAATGTCCCCCTGTTCGGGGCCTACTGCGCCGGGGAGATCGGCCCGGCCGACACGGCGGAACAGACTTCCGACGCGCTGAGCAGCGGCGTCGGCTGGCATGTCATGTTCACGATCCTCAGCCGCTAGCAAACAACGCGGCTAGCGAAGAAGCGAAGTGCGGAGTGTATGATGAAATCGATCTCTTGTCCCCCTGTGGTCCGAAGGTGGTTGCTGTGCTTCGTCCTGTCTCTTTTCGTCGTGGGTCGATCCGCCCAGGCTGCCGAGGTGCTGCTGTACGATGGGACGTTCACCACGACGGAGGACGACCATGGATTCGCCTATTTCGGCCCCGCCCCGGCGGCCGGCATGAACTGGCTGAAACCCATCGACCTTTACCAGGGCCAATGGCATATCCGATATGAGGTACTCGACTACCCTTCGAACAAGCCGTTTCAGCTCAGCGTCTGCATCTGGGCCGACGTGGCGCGTGAGGAGGGCAAGTGGGAGCACTGGCGCGAGACCTGCGCCCGCCAGACGCTCATCGCCGGCAAGGGAGTCTTCACGCAATCCTCTACGCCGGCCGACTGGTGGTGCCTCAATGGCCAGGGCGTCGATTTCGCCCGCGTCCGGGATTTCGAGAAGCTCGGGCTCGTCCTCTGGAGCGCCGACAAGCGCAACATGAGCGATTGGATACCGGCCAGCAAATCCAGTTGGGACCAGGCGAAGGACTTCCTGCCGCTGACCGTGCGGGTCAGCATCGTCGGTGTCTCCCAGGGAGCGTCCTTCTCCGGCTGGAAGCACCACCTGGCCCGGCGTGAATCCTGGCGTTACATCCACGCCGACGACAAACGGGCCAAATGGGGCGACTTCGACCCACCCGACTGGCTGCGTTACTTCGGTCTGGATGCCGGTGACATGGACGGCGACGGCGATCTCGATCTCGTTTCCGGCCGATACGTCTATCGCAATCCAGGCGGCGCTGGCGGGCCCATGGTCGCGCGTGGATCTGGGAGCCAACGTCGACGGCATGCTGGTGCTCGACGTGGATCGTGACGCCCATGCCGATGTGATCGCCACCGCTCTGCCGGACGTGTTCTGGTACGAAGCGGAAGACAAAACGCTGGACCACTGGCGGCGGACGAAGATCGGTTCGCTCCCTAGGACGGGACATGTCAATGGCCAGGGCTATGGCAAAGCCGACCTCGACGGGGACGGTCGGCCTGAGATCCTGTTGGCGGCCGCCGACGGTATCTACGCCGCCCCGATCCCTGCGAACCCGGCCCGAACGCCATGGTCGTTCCTACGCGTCGTGGCGCGGGGCACGGATGAAGGATTCGCCGCAATCGATTTGGACGGGGACGGGGACCTCGACCTGGCCGGCGGCGATGGCCCCCCTGGTGACGAGCATCCGACGCACGTGGGTTGGTGGGAGAATCCCGGCACATGGCGCGGCGACTGGACCCGTCACGAGATCGGTCACACGCTCGGTGCGGTGGATCGTGTCGTCGCGGCCGATTTCAACTGCGATGGGCGTACGGATATCGCCGTCTCGGAGGAACGCTGGCCGGGGAAGGAGCCCGATGCGCACCTTTGGTGGTTTGAGTCAACCTCAGCCGGCCCCAAGGCGCCCTTCAAGCGCCACCTGCTGATTCGTCAGTACTCCATGAACAACCTCGATACGGGCGATCTGGACGGCGACGGCGCTGCGGATCTTGTCACGTGCGAACACAAAGGCCCCCACCTGC
>JANQFY010000326.1 GCA_028277585.1 Sedimentisphaerales bacterium | reverse complement strand
GTTACGGCAAGGAATACCTGGCCGGCGAGGAACTCGTCGTGGCGGCGACCAACGACGACAAGGACAATGAACAGATCTACGGGGACTGACAGACGCTGGGGATGCTCTGCAACGTGGTGGACGAACCGCATCTGTGCGACTTCTTCGTCCCGGCCGTGGTGAAACGCGGGGACCTCCAGATCGCCATCGGCACCGAAGGCAACTGCCCGGCCTACGCGGGTCATCTCCGCAAGAAGCTCGAAGGGATGTTCACCGAGGAACATGGGCGTTTCCTGGCCGAACTAGAGACAATGCGCCACACGATCATTGAAATGGTGGCCGACCCGGCCGATCGCAAGACCCTGATCGGCGGGCTCGTCGACGATGCCTCGCTGGAGTATTTCCAGGCCAACGGCCCGGAAGCCTGGCGCCAGAGAGCCCAGCAGACCGTGCAATCCCATCTGGCCGCAGGCTAGCGTACGGCCGCATCCCTCCCACCTACCCGTGCATAGACAGAACTCCGACGGCCCCATACCCTGCAAGTTGGACAGGTCAATGGTTGATCCAGCATCATGAACAGACGCATCGAATTGCTCGCTCCAGCCCGAGACAGTGACACCGCACGCGCGGCGATCGAGTGCGGCGCCGACGCGGTTTACCTTGGCGCCCCGCAGTTCAGCGCGCGCGAAGCGGCGGGCAATTCCCTCGACACCATAGCCCAGGTCGTTGATTTCGCACATCCGTATTACGCCCGCGTCTATGTGGCGCTGAACACGGTGCTCACCGACGCCGAAATCCCTCAAGCCAAGCAGACGATCAACCGACTCGCGGAGATCGGCATTGACGGCCTGATCATCCAAGACGTTGGCCTGCTGCAACTGGACCTGCCCCCGATCCCACTGATCGCAAGCACACAGATGGACAACGCCACGCCCGAGAAGGTCAGGTTCCTGGAACAGGTCGGCTTCTCGCGTGTGATCCTGGCGCGGGAGCTGACACTCGATCAAATCCGCACGATCCGCGCACAATCTTCGATTGAGTTGGAGTGCTTCGTACACGGCGCGCTCTGCGTCGGCGCCAGCGGGCAATGCTACATGAGCTACGCCGCGGGCGGGCGCAGCGGCAACCGGGGCCAATGCGCGCAGCCTTGCCGACGCCGCTACACGCTCAGGGACCAGAAGGGCAGAGTCCTCACGCAGAACCGCCATCTGCTGTCTCTGAAGGATCTGAACCTCGCCGAACATCTGGAAGCCCTGATCGATGCCGGGGTCAGTTCCTTCAAGATCGAAGGCCGGCTCAAAGACATCCCTTACGTCGTCAACACCGTCGGCTTCTACCGCCGGAAACTCGACGCCCTCCTGTCGCGGAAGGGGCTGAAACCCAGCTCCTCAGGCGTCGCCCAGCTGAACTTCAAGCCCGACCCGGCCAAGACGTTCAATCGAGGCTTCACCGACTGCGGCCTGACCGGAGAAGCTCGCGATGTCGCATCTCTGGAGACGCCCAAGTCACGGGGCGAATTGGTGGGAACCGTAGCGCGTATCGAGCGAACTTACTTTGTCCTCGACGGCGAGCGCGAACTGCACAACGCCGATGGGCTGTGCTTCTTCGACCGACAGGGCGCTCTGGCGGGCACCGTCATCAATCGCGTCGACGGATCCAAGGTGTATGTCCAGAGTATGCGCAATATCCAGCCGGGCCAGAAGATCTACCGCAACTACGACCACGCCTTCGCCCGACAGTTGACGGGGCGAGCGGCCCAGCGGAAGATCCGCCTGCGCCTGTCGCTGGTCGAGGACCAAACAGGTCTGATCCTATCGGGCAAAGACGAGGACGGCAACGAAGCGAGCGTGCGAATCGCCGGGCCCCTGCAGCCGGCCCAGAAGAAGGACGCCGCTCGCCAGACCATTCAGACCCAACTGACCCGACTGGGTAACACCGTGTTCGAGTGCACGGAGTTTGAATTCGACACTCGGGACGTCTACTTCCTGCCCGCTTCGAAGCTCAACAGCGTCCGACGTGAGTTGGTGGAGCGTCTCCTGGCGATTCGCCAGGAGCGTCGCCCCCGGCTGACAATCCCCAAGGAGCAAAGCACGGCACCCCACCCCGAGCGGAACCTGACCTACCGGGGCAACGTGCTCAACGCCCACGCGCGAACCTTCTACGAGCGTCATGGCGTCGAGAGTATCGAACCAGCCGCCGAATCGGGCCTGGACATGTCGGGGCGTCTGGTCATGACCACGAAGTACTGCCTTCGCCGCCAATTGGGCCTCTGCGCCGGGCCGAACTCAGAAACCGCCGCCCCCCCATTGATTCTGGAAGACGAGGACGGTCGCGAATACGACGTGCGCTTCCGATGCGAAGCTTGCGGGATGGACCTCTTCCTCCGATCGGGGCGCAAAGGAAACGGCTCGACCACATAAGTGGACGAGCCGTGGAATTGCCGGAAAGCGTATCAAACGCTGTGAGGCTTAGGCCTCGATCTTGTCGATCGTAACCTCCAGATACTTCTGGCGATGCCCGACGCGCGACTTGCTGTTCTTGCGACGGCGGAAATGCGTCACGTAGAGCTTCTCGCCCTTGACGACCGCCTCTTCGGCCGTGCCCTTGAACGAAGCGATGACCTTGGCGCCGTCCACATAGGGGGTCCCAATGCGGCTGGTCTCGCCGTCACCGATGAAGAGCACCTTGTCCAACTCGATCTGCGTCGCGTCCGGGGCCACATCCACCAGGTCGATATTCAGCCGATCACCCTCGGTGACCTTGTGTTGTTTCCCGCCTTGTTCGATGACTGCGTACATTCCAAAGCTCCAGGTCAAGAGTTCTAATCTCGGAAAAACGCGTATATTACGCCTTGTCGGGCTTTATGTAAAGACATTTTTATGGTATTTTCGCGGTCTACCGCCTCCGGCGTGTCTCGACTCAGAACGGATGCTTATTCGGGAGTGCCTTGATGAAATTGGCCATGCTCAACGACAGAATCGTCCCCATCGAAGAACTGGACCCGATCTACTTCGACCGTGGGATCTACTTTGGCGACGGGGTCTACGAGGTCCTGCGCAGCTACAACGGCAAGCTCTTCGCCCTCGAGAAGCACCTGGAGCGGTTCGCCCGGAGCCTGGCGGCCGTGCGGATCAACAGCATCGAGATAGACGAGATTCGCGACCGCGTCGAGCGGGCCTTCGTCACGTCCGAACTGCCTGAAGCCAAGATCTACTTCCATATCACCCGGGGCTCAGCGCCGCGCAACCATGTCTGGAACGCCGATCTGGAGCCCAATTTCTACCTGACCGTCAGCGACGTGCCGGACAGCTCCCAGGAGAAAGCGGCCGGGATCGCGGTTTCCACCCACCCCGACTGGCGCTGGAAGCGGTGCGATATCAAGTCGCTGAACCTGTTGGCCAACGTTCTGGCCCGTCAGGACGCAACAGAGAAGGGTTACGACGAGGCGATCCTGGTTGACGACACGGGTCTGATCACCGAGGGCGCCGGATCAGCCTTCTTCGCGGTCACAGGCGAGACCCTCCAGACCGCCCCCCTGACAGCGAATGTCCTGCCTTCGATCACCCGGGAATACGTCATTGAAGCGGCCCAGAACATCGGAATGAAGGTGGTCGAAGAATCGCTCACCCCTCAGCAGGCGGTCTCAGCCGACGAACTGTTCATCGCCGTGACGACCAAGGACGTCGTCCCCGTCGTGAAGTTCGACGAGACCACCATCGGCGACGGCGTCCCAGGCCCCCGCACCCAGTCACTGGCGGAGGCCTTCCTCACGTTCACCGTCTGACACTCGCTCTCTAAGAACGCCACGGGGCGGCGCGATGCCGCGCCGCCCCGTGCTTATCTTACGAGTTGACAATTACACAGCGCCTCTGAAGAACAGCAGCAGCGCCAGAACACACACAAGCATGATCGCGCCGGGAACCATCCAGAGTTGACGCCACTGGAATTTACCCTCAACATTGAACTTGTCCATCACCACTCCGGCAAGCTGCGTTCCCAGAAACATACCCAGGCCACTCTGGGCAGTGATGACCAGGGCCTGTACGGATGCGCCCGTGCCCTCCGGGGCAATGCTATTGCCGAACACCTGACCAGCAATGATGAAGAAAACGTAGGCCAAGCCGTGGCACGCCTGCGAGGCCACAATAACCGCTCGCGGCCTGGGCGCGACATAGATAACGTACATGAGCAACCACGAGGCCGCCCCCAGAACAAGGGTCCACTTGTAGCCAGGGCCGCCCAGCAGTTGGCCCAGGAGAAACCACGTCGCAAGCGCCTGAACAGCCTGGGCAATGGCCATTGATGCCGGCACATTCTTGGCGGCGATTCCGTTGTCCTGCATGAACTGAGCCGTGCCCAGGAAATAGAACTGCATCATACCCGACGCAGCGATGGTGATCAGGGCAAAGACAAGGAAGTTGGGGTTCCGCAGCATCCCCATGGCGTCCAGCATAGGCGTCCCGGCTTCACCTTGCGGCGGCGTACTGGGCATGAAACCGCCACAGATCACGGCCATCACGACGGAAAGCACTGCCGCCAGAATCAGGCAGTCCCGGCCCTGCTCAGCGGTCTTGAAGACCCAGCGCCAACCGGTGAGAAAGTAACCTGCCAGCGCCCAAGCAATCGGCGCCCAAATGAAGATCTTCGGGGCAACCGCATCCACGGCCGCTCCCACATCGGCGGCATCCTTAAAGGCGAGACGCAGATGGTGGAACATGAGCGAGTTGACCAGAGGAATGGTCGCCGCGTAGCAGAGCGAATACAACAGGATCACTGTGAAGAGTGATTTGAAATCCTTCCGCCAACCCGAGATGAAGAGCAGGAGGCATCCGACTAGGTGCGCTCCAGCCAAGATGTACTCGGTATTGACGTACTTATCCGCCATCTGGCCCGCCACCAGCGGCATGAAGATGCACCCCAGTGGAATGGCTGCATAGATCCAGCCTGTCTGCTTGCCGCTGAACTTCAGCGGCCCGAGCAGCCGTGCAGCCAGGACGGGATACCAGGCGCCCCAGACCGCATATTGCAGAAACATCAACGCACTCAGCTTCCAATAGAGGGCTGAATCCATTCCGAAGATCATATCGTTCTCCTTGACTCGTGGCGCCGTCGGTCTCAGCCGGCCGCGTTCAGGCGTTCGATTGCCACTTTGATATCGCCGGCACGGTCATCGCCCGCCTCCCGCTCGATGGCCATCGCGCCGTCGAAACCGACCTCTTCCAGCACCTTGAGGAAGTCAGCGATGCCGACTTCGCCGTCGCCCCAGGGCACTTCAGCGCCCCATGTGCCGGGCTCCTTGGTCCGCGTGGCGTCCTTGACATGCAAGTGTCGCACCCACGGGGCCAGCGTGCGGATCGCCTCGATGGGATTGCCCTTATCGTAGAGGATCATGTTGGCCGGGTCGAAGTTGACACCCACCGACTTGTGGTCCAGGGTCTCGAGGAACTGGGCTAACTCCGTGGCGCTCTCCTGGCCCGTCTCGAACAGCAGGATCACGCCGGCATCGGCCGCCATATCGGCCAGTGTCTTGAGCCGATCGGTAATCTTGGCCGCGTGCGCCTTGTCGCTCTCATCGATGAAGCCGGCGTGCATGGACAGATACTTGACGCCCAGATCCGCCGTCACCTTGGCGGCGCCGACGAACAGATCGCGATTCGCTTGCCAGGTATCGTCCGGGACGATCCCGCCGGTGACCTTGATCGTATCGAGCGTCGAGTAGTCCTCCTGCGGGAAGCCGATCATCGTGGAGGTAATCGTCCAATTCTGCGCCTTGATGGCGTCCAACACGGCCCGGCCGGCCTCGCCCACCGCGTCGCCAACGCCCAGATGCACGTGTTCGAGCCCCAGGTCCTTCATCACCTTGGCGACACCGGCGACATCCGTCTGTAAGGACCAACTGCAAACGCCAACAGGCCAGTTCTTGCATTTCATATAAGAGTCTCCAATCTCTTCGTCGTCTCGACTATTCCACCGTCACTTGCTTCTTCTCTTCTATGGATTGCCTCTCGGCCGTGACGATCTTAACCGAATCGCGCGACTGCTCGAGCGTAATCACCTCGGGCACGTCCTGGCCCTGAATCGTCCGGGCGAAATGATCCACCTGCGCGATGTACCCATCGTCGGTCGCCAACTCCGGCGTGAAGGCGTCCCCTTCGGCCGGACAGACCTTGAAGGCCGGTTCGCGCGTCAGGTCGTAGACGATCGTCGCCGTCTCCATTACCAGGTTGAAGCTCATCTCGAACCCGAAGCCGGGCATCATGCCCCAACCGCCCTCGGCCGTCACGACGACATCGTCCTCGTAAACGTACTGGGTGACGATGTGGATCAGCGCGTCGCCCTTGCCTCGGGAGCCCTGGCTGTAGACCGCCTTGGGCATCCCAAAGAGATACTGAACGTAGTCGGTGTCGTGGATGTGCAGGTCCAGGGCAACGCCGCCGCTGCGTTTCTCGTCGATGAACCAGTTGTCCTGGCTCCATCCGGGAGGCGCGCCGAGCCGCTGAAACGTCCCGGCCAGAACCTTGCCGTACTTGCCGCTGTCGACGATCTCCTTGGCTTTGACGTATTCGGGCCAAAACCGCAGGCAATGACCGATCTGCAGCGTCTTGCCGCTCTTCTGCGCCGCGGCCAGCATGCGTTCGCAACCGGCGACGTCGAGCGACATCGGCTTCTCGCACAGCACGTTGACCCCGCGGGCCAAGGCCCGTTCGGAGAATTCCACGTGAAGATAGGTGGGCAAGGTAAGCGAAATGGCGTCCAGATTGGCGTTCTCGATCATGGCGTCGAAGTCGGAGAACAGTTCGATGCCCTCGAAATCGATGGCGCTGGCCGCCCCGTCGATGTTGCCGATCGCCTTCTTTGTATCTTCTTTGATGTTCGGATTGGCGTCACAAACTGCGACGACCTGAGCATCCTGCCGGTCTTGCCAGCAACGGAAGTGCATCCGCCCCATGAATCCGAACCCGACGATGCCGATTCTCAACATTGATGTTCACCTCCCGGTCTGAGCCGCCTGTAAATCGAAAAACTCGCGTCTGGTGGTATTCTGAATGATTTGTCGTTTCTGGATGGTCTAACGTGTTTCATGCTGTGACGAATCCCAATCGGTACCCTGAAAACGGCCAGATTCTATCAGAACGGGTCGAATCCCGCCAAGGCATTTCCAGCAATCTGGCAACAAATCCCCGGCCGGCCGGCTCGGTTGGCTCGAACGCCCAACCCGCTTGACCAGCGGTTTATGGACACGATGAGGCTGACAGACCGATGCTATTATGGGATACTGTGCGACAAGTGACGCCGGTCAGCGAAAGGAGCAAACAGGCGATGCCATCGCCCATCAAGGACACGCCAGACAAGCGGCTCGAGCAATTCACTGTGGTTGGCGCCACTGTGCTGGCCGCCGTTCTGTCCTTCCTGCTGATCGGTCACAAGAGCCTCTGGCTGGACGAAGGCTCCAGCCTCTACTTCGCGCAGGATTGGTCGCATATGTGGCGTGAGCTGTTGGGCAGCGAGTCCAATATGTGGCTCTACTACATCCTGCTCCACTTCTGGATGAGGCTGGGCGACTCCGAAGCCGTACTGCGAAGCCTCTCGGCGGTTTTTGCGATCGCCACCGTACCGGTTGGATACGGACTGGCCCGACGTCTCTTCGGCACCCGGGCAGCCGCCATCGCCGCCTTTCTGCTCGCGGTCAATCCTTTCCTCATCCGCTACGCCCAGGAGGCCCGCGGGTACTCCATGCTCGCCTTCTTCGTCACACTCTCATCCTACTGCTTCATCGTCGCCCTCGATACGAACGCGTCCTGGAGATGGTGGATCGCCCATGGGCTCTGCACAGGAGCGGCGATCGCCACCCACTACTTCGGCGTCCAGGTGGCCCTGACTCAATTGCTGGTTCTCGTAGCGGTACATCACAGGCGCCTCCCGTGGAAAGGCATCCTCACCAGCGCCGCCTTCACCGTCCCCCTCCTCCTGGCCCTGGTGCTGCTGCATCGCCACGAACCGGCCCGCATCGCCTGGATCGCGACGCCAGGGCTCAGCGACGTATTGAGATTGGCGCGCCTCGCGGCCGGCAGTCGCCCACTGCTCCTTGTCTACGGCGTACTGTGCATCTGGGCCCTGATCTTACACCGTCCCAGCCGCGCGGCCGAGCCACTCAGCCCCGGCCTCTATCCGTATCTCTACGCGGCCGCCTGGCTGGTCTTGCCCACCGTCATGACGTTTGCCTTCTCTCGGTTGGTCAAGCCACTGTTTGTCGATCGGTACCTCATCGTCTCGGTTCCCGCCCTGGTCCTGCTCGGCGCCGCCGGACTGGCGCAACTTCCGCGGCGCTGGATGCGTCTGCCCGTCCTGGTCCTTATGCTCTATCTCTCCTCGCGCACCCTGCACTGGTGGTACCTCCAGGCCGAACGGGAAGACTGGCGTGAGGTCGCGACTTTTATGCAATCGGAGTCCGAAGCCGGCGATGGGGCCGTCTGCTACCATTTCGGCACCGAGCGGCCGCTTGGGTATTACCTATCCCGTCAGCAGAGCACGGGCTACACACCTCCTGTACTCGGCCTGGCCTGCGAGCCCGCCCCCCCCACGTGGTCCGCCAACGAACTCAATACGGAGCTGCTGGCGCAGTTGCCCGCGACCTACCGACGGGTCTGGCTCGTCTTGCATCACGACCTCTTGATCAAGGATCCGCCGCATCGAACGATCATCCTGGAGATGCTGGATAGCAACTACGAACGCGTCGCCGAATACCGGTACCCGGAAATCCACGTTCTGCTCTTCGAACGCCCCGATCCACCGTCGCTCCCGAATGCGGAAGAACAACTCAAGCAACCAACAGATACCAAGGAACAGCTATGACCCCGAAAGAACGCCTCCACGCCATCCTCCAAGGTCAACCTTTCGATCGCCCCGCCGTGACTCCCATCTTCATGGCCTGGGCCGGCAACTACATCGGCCAGACCTACCGGGACTACTACCTCGATGGAGACATCCTGGCCCAGTCACAACTGGCTGTAACCCGCGCCTTCGAACTGGATCAGGTCAGCGCTATCAGCGATCCCTGGCGCGAGGCGTCCGCCTATGGCATGGAGTTCGACTACCCGGCCGACGGTGTGGGCAAACCCAAAGCGGAGTTGATTCAAGGGCCTGATGACATCGCCCGCCTGGCGCCGTTCGAGATCGAAGCGGCTGAGCGTCCCAAGCAACGCATCGAGAGCGTCGCCAAGATGGCGGCCGAGGTCGGAGACACCCACAGCGTGCTCGGTTGGGTGGAGGGTCCGATCGCCGAATACTCTGATCTGCGCGGCGTCGAGAGCACCTTCATGGATCTGATCGACAAGCCGGAGATGTACTTGGAAGCAGCCGGGATGATCGTCGACAACGCGATCCGCTTCGCGCTGGCTCAGGTCGAGGCCGGCGCCGATACGATCGGGATCGGTGACGCGGTCGCCAGCCTGATCAATCCTCAGATGTATCAGGAGTTCGTCCTTCCTCTCGAGACGAGACTGATCGCCGCGATTCACGAAGCCGGCGCCGCGACCAAGCTCCACGTCTGCGGCGATATCACCAACAACATCGCCTACATGGCGCAGACAGGAACCGACATCATCGACATCGATTGGATGGTCGATATCACCGCGGCGCGGCAAGCGGTGGGCGAGGACGTCACGTTGTGCGGCAATTTCGATCCGACCGCCGTTCTTCTGCAGGGAACGCCGGAGACCGTCGCCGAGGCGGCGCGGGCGTGCCTGGCCGCCGGGGGCAAGCGCTTCATTCTCCAGCCCGGCTGTGAGGTCCCGCCCGGAACGCCCGAAGCGAACATCCGCGCCTTCTGCCCGGGCGAAGGCTGCCTGATCGCTTCGGAACTCGGGCTCTAGCGAATCACAGAGTCCAACCTTCGCGATACGGGGGATCGAGATAGGCGTTGGCTGCGGCGCAATTGGTGAACCGCATGCCGGCGCCGTCCCACTCGAGCTTCTCGCCCAGGCGCCGGATCGCGATCGCGCCGAGCAGCGCGATCTCGGTCAAAGGGCCGCCGTACTCGAAGTGCGAACCGGCCTGCCCCCCGGTCTTGATCGCCTTGAGCCAATCGTAGTGATGACTCTTGACACGGGGCAGGGTCGGCTCGGGGCGTTCGTACGCCTGCATCTGTGTCTCGGGAACGATCCTCAGACTGCCCGCCCCATGCGAGCCGTACATGATCGTGCCCTTCTTGCCGTAGACGTTTCCGCCGGTCCGGCGCGTCTTCCTGCCCTCCTCCAGGGCGGGTGGTCGCGGCGGTGTCCATTCGCCATCGAACCAGACGAGCTTGACCGGGCCGCGCTTGCCTTTGGCCGGGAACTCGTACGTCACCTTCGTCCCCGGCGGGAAGGTCTCAGCGTGCTTCTTGGGATCGTATCCCTTCGCCTCGGCCCGAATCGTCGCCGGTGCGCCGAGATCGAGCGCCCAGAAGACCGGGTCCACGGTATGACAGACCCAATCGCCGATGCAGCCCGTGCCGAAGGCGCTCCAGCGCCGCCACGCGCCCGGTAGATAGACGGGATTGTAGGGCCGCTGCTGAGCGGGACCAAGCCAGAGGTCCCAGTCGAGCCCCGCCGGGATATCGTGACGCTCCTGGAGCTTGTGCAGATCGCCCACCCGGCTGTAGTTGGAGCCGCAGAAGGCGTGGACCTCCGTAACCTCCCCGATCGCGCCGTCCCAGATCCACTCACAGAACGTGCGGATATCGTTGAATGAATGACCCTGGTTGCCGAGTTGCGTCACGACCTCGTACTCGTGGGCCGCCCGCTGCAAGGCGCGAATCTCACCCACCGAATGGGCCAGGGGCTTTTCGCAGAAGACGTGCTTGCCCCGCTCCATCGCGGCCATCGCCGCAACGGCATGGGTATGGTCCGGCGTCGCCACTGTCACAGCGTCGATGCCGTCGCCCATCTCGTCAAACATCTTGCGGAAGTCGCGGTACACCTTGGCCTGCGGAAACTTGGCAAAGGCGGCTCCCGCGCGGCGCGTGTCCACGTCACAGAGCGCCACGATACTCTCGCGGCGCACGCCGTTCAGGCTCGCGCCGCCGCGACCGGCCACGCCGATACAGGCGACGTTGAGCTTCTCGCTGGGTGGGGTCGCCCCCCGGCCCAGGACGTGCCGCGGCACAATCGTGAACGCCGCCACTGCGCTACCGGCCGATTTGAGGAACTGACGTCTCGATGTTCCGCCGCCACTGTCACCCATGCTCATACCTCACTGAATTCGATTTCGTGCTCGCGGCCCCCGTGCTCAACTTGCTAGAAGCTATCGCAATAGCGATAGGCCTTGATAAGCGCCTGCTCGCCCTCCTTGCCCGGGCGACTATTGCCGTGCTCCATTCCCAAGATGTCCTTGTAGCCCTTGGCGTGGATGTGCTTGAAGATGTTCTGGTAGTTGATTTCGCCGGTGGTGGGCTCCTTGCGGCCGGGGTTGTCGCCGATCTGGAAGTAGGCGATCTCGTCCCAGGCCTTGTCCATGTTCGGAATCAAGTTGCCCTCGGATATCTGCTGGTGGTACAGGTCGTCGAGGATCTTCACACTCGGGCTGCCCACGCCCTTGCAGATCAGATAGGCCTGGGGGATCTTGGTCAGGAACAGACCCGGATGGTTGGCCCACCAGTTCAGAGGCTCCAGCACCAAAACCAACCCGGCCGGCTCGCACACCTCGGCGCAGACTTTGAGGTTCTCGATGCAATTCGCCATCTGGTAGTCGTGTTCGAGCCTCTGCGTCGTATTGCCCGGCACGAACGTCGACCAGGTCGCGTTGACCCGTTTGGCGACCTCGACCGCTTTCTTCATCTGGGTGCGGAGCCGGCCGTGCAGGTCCTTGGACGTCTTGGTCACAAACTCGTTCCGATCGAACCCGCCGGAAGAGACGAACACACCCATCGTCATGTCGCGCTGCACCATGGTCCGGGCGATCCGCTTCTGCAGATCCACGTCCTTGCGCATCATGCCGTTGTCTTCCCAGGCGGTGAACCCCTGATCGGCCGCGAACTTGAGCTGGTCGATCGGATCGTTACCCGCACTGTTCTTGAACATCCCGAAATGCGGCGCATATTTCATGCGGAACCTCGCCCGGTTCGAGCCCTGGGCCAAAGCCCCCTGCGTCCCCATAGCCGCGACACCAGCCACAACGCCAGCAGTAACAAATTCTCGACGGTTCATGCCAAATCCTCCCATGACAGAGTCCCTTGTCCTTTCTATAGAGTCCAGAACCACGGACTCAGAGTGTACCATGCCATGCTCACGAAACCAACCCCCTCGAACACAAGACGTGGCAATGCACCTGTCACTCTGCGTTGACCCCAAGCCGGAGGCCAGGCTATAATGGAGACCTGGTGGCGGCGAAGAGGCCACGAACGGGACTCAGACAGATGGAGAGGCACAACGATGAGACGCAATCGAGTATTGCCCCAGAGGATTGCCCTTCTACTCGCCATTGGCGGCGTGTCAATCTGGTTTCTTTCCGCGCGTCACCCTCTGTCTCCGGAAATTGAGTTGTTCGAATCAGTCCTTCGACAGCAATGGGGCAGCATCTGTCCAGCTGACGGTGGTACGTATTACCTGACCTGCACTCCAAGTTCGGATTGGAGGTGGGACGCGCGATGGGGTGGCTGGGAAGACATGCCAAACGCATTGTATCGCAGAATTGCCGATATGCCCATCGTCTTTCAGAAGGCGACCGACGCAGTGCTCACGGGAGGTTGTGTCAGAGGTGAAAGGTCAGGCGAATCCGGCTTCATGGTATGGATTGCCGTGAAGCGGTGGATTTCCGAGACTGAGGTGGAGGTGGAGACCGGGACGTGGCATGAACCGCTCTGGGGCAATGGAAGGACGGCCGTCTACATCAAGGTTGACGGCGAGTGGAGGTTCAGGAGAAGCCTCGATGGATGGATAACATAGCGCTTCTACAAGGAAAAGCCATGTATTACTTCTGGATTCCTATTGCTCTGCTGTTTATTGCTGCGCTCTGCAGCGATACGAGTACGTGGTCGCCGTTTCAGTCGGGCCAAGTGAAAGAGATCTGCGCTCACATGACCCGGGCTGAACGCCGGGCTGCGATGAACCGCGGGGCTCGGTGGGGCCTGTTGCTCGGAGGCCTGTTCGGGACAGCTGCCTTCCTTGGGATGGTGGTCTTTGGCTCGACCGTTGCGTTCCTGGCCGGCTTCTGCCTTGTATTCCCTCTGGTCTTCTCGGTACAGGCTCTAGCGCAACGGAAGGGATGGTGGCCCGACGCGCTGCAATCCCCACGGGACTTCCTCGCCTCGACGGACTGGGCGAAGAGTCAGGGGCTCAAGGCCGACGACATTCGGCTGTACCGGTGGCAGGAGTAATCCCCATCACGGATTTCGGATTTGGGATTGCGGATTCGCATACGAGGCCAGATCCGCAATCCGCAATTCGCACCCCGTGCGGGGCTCGGGTGAATTCTCTGGCAATGCCGAGGCTGGGGACGCTATACTGGGCATTGTGTTTATCCAACGACCGTGGACGATTGAATAGGATGATCCCCATGATGCGGAATGCTGTAGCACTCTCGATAACGGTTGTCGTTTTTGTTCTGTCGGTGAGCACGGGGTTGCCGGCTGATCCGGCCGGCCAGACGCCGGTCCGGTTGGCGGTCCAGCAACGGCCCCTTCCGGCCGACGTAACACCCCAGACGTTGGGCTTCGAGGAGATCGTCTTCGTCAAGCGCAAGCCCTACTCCTCCGACCACTACTACACCGACATCAACAACGGGACCAGTCCCGACCGGTTCATCCCCGAAAACGCGATCTGTATCTACAACGTGGGCAATCGGGAAGAGCGAACGGTCGTCAGTGCCGCGGACATGCCGGGCGGCAAGGGCTTCATCGGCAAGATCAGCCTGTCCTTCGACGCCAAGAAGGTCGTTTTTGATTTCCGCGAGAATCCCCAGTCGGGCTTCCGCATCTGGGAGGTCAATATCGACGGCACCGGCCTGCGTCAGATCTCCTTCCCGCCGGCCGACGAAGCCGCCAAGGTCGCCCGCTGGGGCAGAGCCTGGCACACCGACGACGTTCATCCGTGCTATCTCCCCGACGGTAAGATCATGTTCTCGTCGACGCGTTGCGAGCACACGATCCTCTGCGGCGGTTCGGCCGCCCTGGTCGCGCCGGTCCTGCATCGTATGGACCCCGACGGAACGAACATCGAGCAGCTCAGCAAGAGCCCGGTCAGCGAGTTCTGCCCCGTCGTCCTGGACGATGGACGCGTCATGTACCATCGCTGGGAGTATGTCGACAAGGGCGCCCGCGTCTGCAAGACGATCTGGTCCATGAACCCGGACGGGACGCGTCCCCAGGAACTCTACGGCGTCACCGACGACACGACGACCGTTTACATGTACCCCCAGCCGCTGCCGGGCGACAACCATCGTCTGGTCTGTGTGGGCACATGCCACTTCCCCCAGGGCGGCTGCGTCGGCGCGATCATGCTGATCGACCTGCAGCAGGGCCTGCGCCTCCGGGGGCCGGACCCGGACGAAGAGGGCTACCGCAAGTGGGACCCGCGGTACGCGGTAACGAATATCACGCCCCAGGTGTTTATCGAGCGACGGACCGAGCCCGGCTGGCACTTCCTGACCGAAGAAGGCAAGTACGTACACAACCGCGAGGGACGCCAGGGCCATCTCTATACGCACCCCTATCCCGTCAGCGATCATGAGTTCCTGGTCTCCTACAAAGTCAAGCCGACCGACCACTACAAGAATGTGCCGAACGCGTACTCGCTGTACCTGCTCGACACCGAGGGCAACCACCGTCTCGTCCACGAGGACAAGGACCTCTCGCTCTGGCACCCGACCCCCCTCGTGCCGCGCAAGACGCCGCCGAGCGTGTACTCGGCGCGAAATCCCGCTTATGAGGCCAACGAGGAGGCCCTGTGTGTCGTGACGAATATCTATGACGGCATGGAGAACGTCGAACCGGGCGAGATCAAGTGGATCCGGATCAACGAAGCGATCCCACGCTACTGGGACACGGGCCGCCGCTGGGGCAACGCCACCAGCAGTTCGAGTTGGAAGGCCGCCCTCTGGCCCCGCGTTCAGTGGGGAGTCGTGCCGGTTGAGAAAGACGGCTCGGCCCACTTCAGGGTGCCGGCCAACCGCAGCATCTTCTATCAGGCGTTGGATGAGAACTTCCGCGAGATCCAGCGGGAACGAACGTACGTGAACTACCAGCCGGGCGAGATCCGCTCCTGTATCGGCTGTCACGGCCGTGACAACCACACGACCAACTCCGTCGC
The DNA here is from genome assembly GCA_028277585.1 of Sedimentisphaerales bacterium. Lineage (GTDB taxonomy): Bacteria > Planctomycetota > Phycisphaerae > Sedimentisphaerales > Anaerobacaceae > Anaerobaca. The sequence continues at coordinate 10,073 of JANQFY010000326.1, read as the reverse complement.
GACCGAGACGCCGCTGGCCCTGCGCCGGGTGCCGAGTACTCCCCAGCCGCAGCCGTGCGATCTGATCGAGAATGGCGGCGACGGGCGAGCCCAGCAGGTGGTGCATTATCCGACGGACATTCAGCCGATCTTCGACGCCAAGTGCATTTCATGTCATGGCAACGATGATCCGGACGGCAACCTGAAGCTGACCGCCGACCTGAGCGTCTACTACAACACGTCCTATGAGGAGCTGTGCAAGAAGCAACTGGCCGGCCCGATCATCCCCGAGTTCACATCGTTTCTGCGGGGCGACCGGGGCAACTACAGCGGCGCGACCTTGCCTCCCAAGAGCCTGGGCAGCTACCAGAGCACGCTGATCGACATGCTGACCGATCCTGAGCATCCGAAGAACGCCCAGGACGATCACTCGGAGATGCTGACGGAGATGGAGTTGATGATTGTGGTCCGCTGGGTGGACACGAACTACCAGTTCTACGGTTCCTACTACGGCCGTCACCATGCCCACTGGGTCAATGCGGATCCCCAGAAGCCGTCCTACGACCCGGCTGATTTCCGGCGCAAGGCCCAGTTCCAGGAGGCCATCAGCATGTCCGCTCCGGACTGGCACCGCTAGGCGGGCGTCATTCTGCCCTTGGCTGCAATAGACAACGTCTACTTCATTACAACCTGTTTGCCTCTTACCGTCACGCTCACTCGTGCGGGCTCGGTGCGCTGTTGTTCATTGTCGAACACCACGGCGTAGTGGTACTCCCCGGAAGGAAGAACTGAGCGGTCAATGAAGCAGCCAAGTTCGGTGCGGGCGATTCTGGTTTCGTCGCCGATCTCGAAGTCCGGCTGCCGACTTCGGTAAACATCGGCAAAGAGCCCCCAAGTGTGCGTTGTCAGTCCCCAGCGGATAGCCACCTCTCCTTCAGGAATCTGTTCGGCCGTAACCTCCGGAAGCTCCTTCGGAAGACGAACCGGGTAGATATTGCGATGCCGCCCCGCAATAGCGAAGATTTCACCGCGTGGCATGTCAAGACGTGGTTTCGCCAGGACCAGGTCCCTGCCCTTGCTGATGATCCCGAGCATCTTCTGATAGTGCTTGTTTCGCGTGTCCTCGAAGGAGATCACCGGTTCGCCGCTGTTCTCGCCCTTGTCCCATTCGCGCCAGACCTGTTTGGGGAAGCTGTCCAGCGGTTTGACGGCATGTTCGTATTGGCCCGTGCTGAAAATGCGGAGCCGCCGGAACGAATCAACCTTCGCATCGCGACACAGCGCCGCGCCGTAACCATCTTTGCCTTTGGCCAACGGAGCACGGAGAATACGGCTGAGTCTGGGGTCCTCGAGGTTGAACCAATCAGGCTCGAACCGCCCGCCCTTGTCCGTGGTGTTGTGGCACTTGACACACCCGACGGCCGACATCTCGGCGATCAGTTGTTTCTTCGTATCCTGCCACTCCGCAAGCTGGAACGCCCTGGGCGTGTAGTTCCATGTACCGTGGTAGGGACCATTCGCGTCGATCCAGGCGAGTACGAGGTCTCTTTCGGGCCGCGTCATCTCAAAACGGTCTCTGTGCCCGAGTGCTCCCTCAACAATGACCTTCGCCAGAGGCGCCGCGGGCGATCCAATCGCATAAGCCGGGAATATCGGCGCTGAGTAGTATGCCGTCCCGTTCATCGAGCAGACGCCCGCAATCAAGGTAGCTTTGTACTGGAGTTCACGCCGGGAGACGAGATTCTCGTAGCTGTTGCTGAAGTACTCGGTCCAGCCACCCGTCAGGTCGAGTCCGGCAGCGAAGCCCTTTTCTCCGCCGTGACAGGAGGCGCAGTGTTTGTCCAGAATCGGCTGAACCATCGTGGGATAGTCCAGCACGCCCGAGCCCCAGGACTCGTCTTTCAGTTTCTGCGGCGGCTTTTCCTGGGCAATCGCCATCTCCTTGACCAGATACGTGCCCTTCTTGTTCTCATGACAACCGATACAGCCCCGCGTGATGCCGGGCGCCGCCTGAATGAACGTACGCATGCTCCGCACGCAGCGTCCTTCGGCATCAAGGGCCTGGAAGAAGATGATCTTTCCCGCAGGGACCTCGAAGTAGGCGCTACCGTCCTCCTCGACAGCGACCTCGCCGAGGTAGTTCTTGGCGGTCCATGCCAGCGCCGCCGAAATGGTGAACGTTTGGTTGAAAGGTCCACCGCCGGGCGTCGGGCTGACGCGTGAGGTCTCCTCAACCACGCGGAGCTTCTTGATCGAGCCACGCGGCACCTCGGGCATCCCCTCATAGACATCCCGCACGAGGAAGAAACCGTGGTCCTTGCTGCGGTCCGCCTGCCCCGGGCGCACGGCCGCCAGTTGCTGTCGCCTGAGCGGAATGGGAGAATGGCAATCAATGTTGGCGTCGCGGAAAAGAAGCTCACGGGTGAGGGAGTCGTCCTTGTTGCGTTTGATCAGAAACAGCGCATTCTTCTTGCCGTGAAGATCGCTAAACAGGATGAGGTCCTTGCTGATGGGATAGGGCTCACAGGCTTCGCCCGTGTCGCGCAGAGGGTTGCCCGGATCGGAGAAATTGAAGACCGCCTTGGGGTCGTTCTTTCCGATGCGCGTGTCGATCATCGCGATGGTGCCGCGCGGCGTGCTGTTGTGTTTGGAGAACGTACTGACCACGTAAGCCGGATCGGAGAAGACCTGCCGTGAATCGAGAACTGCTTCCGGGAAAACCATGTTGTTGGCATAGAGCGCCGTCTCCATGGTTCCGCTGGGATAGACTGTCCAGAGGCTCTGGATCGTCAACGCCGTCTTATCAACGTACTCCCATCGCCCATACAGAATCCGCCCGTCGATCATGATACTGGGATCGAATTCAGTTTCGCTGTTGACCGAAATAGGATGGATGTTGCTACCGTCGGGGTCCATCACGTGGAGAATCGCCACGCCGGTGTTGTTGCACGGCACCAACCCATTGTGCCGCATGGTGGTGAAGACGATTCTCCCATCGGGCAAGTAGGCCGGGGTGAGGTCTTGGGCGGCGCCGAGTGAACCGTGGCGCCCGTGGTAGATTGACTTCGCATCGCAGCCATCTTCACAGGGCAGATAATCCGCTCGCGGATTGGTGATCTGCCGGAGCCCTTGGCCGTCGATCCCTATCTCGTAGATGCACGAGCTTCCGTCCGGCTCGCCTTTGAAACAGAACAGCAGCTTCGTCGCGTCGAAGGAGAGGTCCGGGTCGAAGTACATCCCCTTACCGAGAGAGTTGGCGCTGTTCTCATCAATCACGACTCGAATGCGGTGTTTCTCCGGCGGATCGGAGGGGTTTTCCAGGATGTAGATGCCGCCGCCCGGATGCCACTGATAGCAGGTATCGTAGATGTGGATGCCCTGGTAGTTGCCGCGTTTGGTGAAGAGAATGGGGCAATCCAGTTCTGAACGGAGCGTTTCCGCCCACGATGCGCCAGAAGCGATGCTCAGCAACGCAACGATCAGAAAGGTCCCTTGTGCGACTCCTCTCGACAGGCTCATTCTCATGGCGGCACCCGATCTTAACCCGACACAGCTCGTATTCCGTTGTTCGGCAATTTAGGTCACTAGAGGTTGCCCATCCATTATACCGAACGGCGAGGCCCTGTAAACGATCGCGGGCCTGTTTTCCGTCCCGCGCCTGTCAGTACAGGTTGACGTAATGCCATTTGTCCTCGGGACCTGACCCTTCGTAGAGCACGGCGCCCGCCGAGTCGGTAACACGGACGTTGATCTTTCCTTTCGTTCGCGAGACTTCGATATCCCATGCCGCTCCGAAGGCGTGGACCCGCCGCAAGGCCATCCGCTCCCACCCGACCGGCAATCGGGGCGTGCAGTAGAAGCCATGACGTTCCAGAGGCCGAATACCGAACAGTCCCTCAGTGAATATGCGGCAATAGAGACCACTTTCCGCGGACAAATGGCTTTGGTTCTGTTCGGGGTACGCCTCGATGACGTATGGGACATGGTCGCCCAGCAAACGCTGCCGGGAGAAGGCTCTGAGCTTCCCCAACCCCCGTTGGCTCTCCTCGCTTGCAAGCACGCCGCGCAGGGCGTACAGCGTCGATCGATCCCAGACCGTCTTCGTCCCGGCCTTGGTGAGCAACCCATCTTCCGTCCACAAGCGCGGTGAGAAGAGCGCCTCGACCGTGCCACCGACACGATCCTCGATTCCCACGGTCAGGGGAACACAGATCCAACTCCGCAAGACTGAGTTGCCTTCGTAGTATTGGTAGGTGGCGAAGCCCTCGACATCCGCTTCGAAGTAATCCTTGATCGCCCGTCGTAAGGCTTCCGCCTCCTTCTCATATCGATGGGTGAGCTCATTGGGCTTGTCCAGGTCGTCGGATAGATACGCACTGGAGATCAGGGCATCGTAATAGAGGCAGGAAGTACACAGATTAGCCTTGCCGGCCGGGAAACGCCCTTCCAGCTCATCCGTCCGGGACGCAATGACGCCCTCGCTAGTCTTGTGGCGAAGGCAATACTCCAGGCACCATTCGATCAGGGGCCACAGTTCCTCGCTCCATTCCAGGTTCCCCGACGCCAGACAGAAGCGCGCTGCGCCGTACGCGATCATCGCCGCGTCGCCCCGATCGCCCGCACCGTTCCAGATGTCCCGGCCCTCAGCAATGATTGAGCTGGGGATCGGCTTGTATTCGGGATTCATCTTCTTGGCAAAATGACGAAAGCTGTTCAACGCGCTTTCGTTGCCCGCGGGATGCCCCAGGAAGGGAAAGAACGGATTGACGTACTCGGCCTGATCGTTGGCCCAGATAGCCGCCAGGTATTTGTTGTAGCCCCCCGGCCCGTGCATGAGCCCGCCCCGCGTCGAGAAGATGCTCTCGACGGCTCGCAGTTTCGAGAAGGCAAAGAGCCGGTTGAGCACCGGGTCCGGCGTCTCCAAGACCAGACGGTTCTCGACGTCCTCAATGAAAGCGCGACGCGCCGCCAGTTCCGCCTCCGGATTGCCGAAATAGGGGGCATCGTTCCCTTTCCGGGCACTGCGCACCACGCCGTAAGTGACGTGATCGTTCGGCGCGACGCGGTAGATGCCCTCTCCGATGAGGAACTCCTCGATGGTGTACGTGCCGAACACACCCTTCTCGGCGGGCGTCTCGCTTCGTTGGCGCCACCGGGGAACATCAACCCTGATGGCTTTCTCGCTCGTGTTCGTCAGACGGTACAGATCCACAATCGCCGGAGCATGGACGCACGGGAAGATGGTGTGCGTCAGAGAAACACCGTACGCGTGCTTGCTGTGAACCGTCAAGGAGCCGTGGATCTTGACCGCCACGGTCTTGCCGGACCTGATCGGATCATTGTTGAGCATCACCGGGGGACCGTTCTCGTCGCCCAGCCTCCTCTGCAAACTGGCGTGCGTGTCGTCGGGAATGGTCCTCAGCATGGGCCAGCGAATGAGGCGCTTCGCACTGAACGCGCCCTGCTCGTCGATCTTCCACTCCAGAATCATGTCGACACTCTGACCGGACATGGCGATGTGGTCGTCGTGTGGCAAGGCATCGGTATCCTTCAATTCCCAGCGAATGCCTCCGTCGTCGGTCAACCGCCACCTCTCAGGCGACGCAGTCGCCCTCGATTCCCCGCACACCATCACACAGAACCACAACGCCAATGCCACGAAAAGTCTACTCATTTCCTTCATCGTTCTTTGCCCTTACCCGAATCGTCCGATGTGCACCTCTCCATGCCGGGTCATGCTACCGAAAGCCCGTCGGCGTGTCACCAACAACCTCCCAATTCCGGTTCGCCGAATCCAAGATATCCAGGGCAAGGGCCTTGACGCCATCCAACAGGCCCACTACTGTACTGACGGTGCTCCCGACACGGAGCCCCGGCCAGTCTGACGAATGTCACGAGTTACTTCCCGGTCGGTTTCGCCCCCGCCGACGACGGCGCAGGACGAGACCATGGAACAAGGAGGTCTGACGACATGAACAAGGTGCTGATCGCCCCCCGAAAGTACGTACAAGGTCGCAACGTGTTGCACGAAGCCGGAGGTCTGATCGGCGCGTTGGGGCAGAAAGTCATGGTCCTGTGGGACGCCAAGGTCAAAGGCATCGTGGGGCCGACGCTCCTGGGCAGTCTCGAACAGGCCGGCGTGAAGGTCGCGGACGTCGACTTCAAGGGCGACTCCACCAAGGCCGAGGCCGAACGCGTCGCCGAGATAATCAAGGCCGAGCAGGCCGAGGTCGCCATTGGCGTCGGCGGAGGCAAAGTCCTCGACACCGCCAAGGCCGCCGCGGCCACGACCGGCGCCAAGGTCGTAACCTGTCCGACCATCGCCTCAAACGACTCACCGACGAGTTCCTACACCGTCTGGTACGACGAGGAAGGCAACTGCATGGGATTCGAGAGTTGGGGTGTCAACCCGGACCTCGTGCTCGTCGACACACAGGTGATCGCCAACGGTCCGGTCGAGGCCTTCGTCGCCGGTATGGGCGATGCGCTGGGGACTTGGGTCGAAGCGGACGCCTGCTTCAAGACCCGCGCGCCGAACCTCGCCGGCGGAACCGCCACCATGGCGGCCCGCGCCATCGCCGAGCTATGTTACAACGTCCTGATCGAGCATGGCATCGAAGCCAAGCGTGCCGTCGAGCAGAACCTCGTCACGCCGGCGGTCGAGAAGGTGGTAGAAGCTAACGTACTGCTCTCCGGGCTGGGCTTCGAGAGCGGCGGCGTCGCCACGGCTCACATGGTCGCCAACTGCCTGCCCTCGTTCCCTGAGTGTCATGGTCTGATGCACGGGCATGAGGTCGGCTTCGGCGTGATCACCCAACTCTGTCTGGACGACGACCTCGACGTCGATCTCATGCACGACATCGTCGACTTCGAGATCGCCATCGGCCTGCCGGTCACCTTCGCCGACATCGGCCTCGAAGGCGTCGACCGCGAACGACTCAAAACGATCGGCGACATCTGCGGAGGTGAAGGCTCCCTCTGCGCCAACCATCCGTTCCCCGTCACCTCCGACGACATCGTCACGGCCCTGCTGGCCGCCGACGCGCTGGGCAACGAGCGCAAAGCACTGTTTGAACTTGGCTGATCCCCAATATGAAGAAACGACAGGCAATCTGGGAAGACATCAAGAACACGGCCTCCTGCGACGTACTGATCCTGGGCGGCGGCGTCAACGGGGCCGGCCTGCTGCGGGATCTGGCCCTGCAGGGCGTCAACGCTATCCTCGTGGATAAGGGCGACTTCACCGCCGGGGCAAGCTCCAAGTCATCGCGTATGATCCACGGCGGGCTCCGCTATCTGGAGAACGCCGAATTCAAGCTGGTGACCGAGGCGGTCAACGAGCGCAACCGCCTGCTCCGCTTCGCCCCGCATTTCGTCTTTCCGTTGCGGACCACCATCCCGATCAAGTCCTGGCTGTCCGGCCTGATCAAATCGCCCATGGTCTTCTTCGGCCTGCCCGTCACGCCCGGCGGGCGCGGCGCCCTGATCGTCAAGATGGGGCTGACCTTCTACGACCTGATCAGCGGCAAACGTCGCCGCACGCCGCGCCACTACTTCACGCTCAAAGCCAAGTCGCTGCAGACCATCCCAGGCTTGCGGGAGGACATCGTCTGCACCGCCACCTACTGGGACGCCTGGGTCAGTCAAATCGAACGGCTCTGCGTCGACATGATCGACCAAGGATGCCGGGAGAACTCGACGTGCGCGGCTTTGAACTATGTCACCGCCGCCAAGGCCGATCGCGACGCGATAACCCTCAGCGATCAGGTCACGGGCGAATCGTGTACGATCAAGCCCAAGCTCGTCGTCAATGCGACCGGCGCGTGGATCGACCTGACTAACCACACGCTGGGCTTCGATTCGCACTTGATGGGCGGCACCAAGGGCTCGCATCTCGTCGTCGACAACACGGCGCTGTACGACGCCCTGGGCGACCGGATGGTGTACTACGAGCACGCCGACGGGCGCATCTGTATCACGTTCCGCTTCATGGGCAAGGTCATCGTCGGCTCGACCGATATGCGAGTCGACGATCCGGACCAGGCCGCCTGCGAAGACGATGAGATCGACTACATGATGACCACCCTCAAGGGCGTCTTCCCGGGAATCAACCTCTCGCACGACGACATCGTCTTCACGTTCTGCGGCGTCCGCCCCCTGCCCTCATCGGGCCTGGACTACACCAGTCGCGTGCCGCGTTCGCACCGCCTCGACGTCGCCGAACCGGACGAGCAACGCAGCTTCCCGATCTACAGCATGATCGGGGGCAAGCTCACCACCTTCCGGGCGTTCGCCGAGCAGGCGACTGACACGATCCTCGCCGAGTTGGGCAAGTCCCGCGCCGCCTCAACCGAGGAGATGGCTTATCGAGGGGCGGACGACTACCCGGCGAGCCAAGACGAGCGGCAAGCGTGGATTCAGCGCGTCGCTGGCGCGAACGACCTCAAGGAGCAACGCGTCGCCGATCTGCTGGAGCGGTACGGCACGCAGGCCGAGTCGTTCGCCCAGATCACGGACGAGCCCTGGCGCACACCGCTGCAGAGCCTGCCCGATTACACCGTTGGTGAGATCGAACGCATCGCGCAAGAAGAGTGTGTCCATCACCTCTCCGACCTCGTCCGGCGGCGCAGTGTCATCACCATGCTGGGCCAGGCGGACGAAACCGCCCTGACCGAGCTGGCTGGGATCGCCGGAGCCGTCCTGGGCTGGGACGAAGCGCGGTGCTCCGAAGAAGTCAAGCTCGCGCGCGAGGAAGCCACCGACAGAAAATAGCGCACCATCTGTTCTATGCCGAGGAGTTCTGAAGGATGAATGCCGCCGAACGAGTCATGTGTGTCCTGCGCGGGCAGGAGCCCGACCGCATTCCGCATTTCGAGTGGATCATCGATGAGAAGGTCCGCCACGCCATCTGCCCGGGCAGCACGACCGAGGAGTTCACCGTCCGGATGGGTCTGGACGCCATGCTGACGGCGCCCGATTACACCTCGACCCAGGTCGCGCCGAATCGGTTCCGCAACGAATGGGGCATCGTCGTCGAGCGGGGCGAAGAGCAACACGCGACCGTGGTCGAGACCGCCATTACGACGCCGGAGGACTTCGCCGCCTATACGCCGCCCGATCCGCTTGCCGCCCATCGTTTTGACAGCTTGAAGAAGATGGTCTCCCGCTACAAGGGCAAGTACGCGATCGGCGTGCACCTCAACGACGTGCTGTCGATCCCGCGGAACCTGATGGGCTTCGAGGAACTGATGATGGCGTTCGGCATGGCTCCGCAGCTCATCCGCGATCTGGCCGAGATGTCCGTCGACGTGAACATCCAACTCGCCAAGGAAGCCGCCAGGCACGGCGCGGACTTCGTCTTCACGGGCGACGACTACTCGTCTGGGCAAGCCCCCTTCATGTCGCCCAACGCCTTCCGCGAACTGCTCTATCCGGGGCTCAAACGCGTCATGCGCGGGTTCCACGATCAGGGCTTGCCCATCATAAAGCACACCGACGGCAACCTCATGCCGCTGCTCGACATGGTCCTGGATTCGGAGATCGACTGCCTCGACCCGATCGACCCGCTGGGCGGCATGGACATCGCGTACATGAAGAAGACCTACGGCGACCGGCTCGCGCTGAAGGGCAATGTCAACTGCGCCACGACGCTCGTCAACGGGACCGTCCGCGAGGTGGTCGACGAGACGATCTCGGTCATCGAAGCGGCCGCGGCCGGCGGTGGGCTGATCCTCTCGTCGAGCAACAGCATCCACTCGTCCGTCAATCCGGGCAACTACCTCGCCATGCTCAGCACGATCAAGGCGTATGGGCAGTACCCGATCCAGCTCGAATTCGACGCCTCCGGCGCGGTCGAGGCAATGACGTAAGCAACGAGATCGAGATGCCCCCACTGCGCCCGCTGAAAGAACTGCTCGAGAACGCCCGACAGGGACACTACGCCGTCCCCGCCTTCGATTGCGACGCGGATATCTACGTCCGGGCCATCCTGGACGCCGCCCAGCAGGTGCGCTCGCCCGTGATCCTGATGGCGCTGGGTCACGACCTGGAGGGTCTGGGCCTCAACTACATCGCCGGGCTCGTCCAGGCGGTCG
>JANQFY010000253.1 GCA_028277585.1 Sedimentisphaerales bacterium | reverse complement strand
CGGTTTCTCGGGCAACGGCAGGATGGAGCCGGAAATGGCCGACCTACTGGCCGACCTGGAGCCGGCCGTCTATGTTCTGGACTGCCTCTGGAACATGACTCCCGAAATGGTCGCCGAACGCATCGAACCGTTCGTCAGGAAACTGCGCCGGGCCCATCCCCAAACGCCCATCCTGCTCGCGGAGGACTCCAGCGTCAGCAATGCGACTCCGACCGAAAAGGGCGCCATCCTCCGGGCGATCTATGAGGAGCTGAGATCCCAGGGAGTGAGAAACCTGCATTTCCTGTCCAATCGCAACATGCTCGGCTCCGACGGTGACGGCACTGTCGATGGCGTCCATCCCAACGATGTGGGCATGTTGCGCCAAGCCGATGTGTTCACCCAGGCACTCAAGAACATCCTCCGAACCGAGAGAAACTGACATGGAAAGCAAACCACGCGAGATTGCCATTCGAGAAGAGCGATCGACAGATGCGCCCGCGGTTCGAGAAATCAACGAGCTAGCGTTCGGACAGCCCGAGGAAGCGAACATTGTCGAGGAGATCCGAGCGAACTGTCCGGAGGCGCGTTCTTTGGTCGCGGTGGCGGAAGGGGCCATTGTGGGGCACATCCTCTTCAGCCCGGCGACCATTGAGACCGATCGGGGGCCGGTTGAAGGCATGGGCCTGGCGCCCATGGCGGTGCGGCCCGGGCGCCAACGCCAGGGGATCGGCTCGTCGCTGGTCCGGCGCGGGCTTGACCTGTTGCGCGAGCGGTCATGCCCATTCGTGATCGTGCTCGGGCATCCGGAGTTCTATCCCCGTTTTGGTTTCGAGCGGGCTTGCCAGTACGACCTCCAGAGCCAATGGGAGGGTGTGCCGGACGAGGCCTTCCTGGTCCGGTTCTTCGACGAGTCTCTCAAACCGCACGTCGGCGGAATCGCGCGCTATCGCGACGAGTTTGACCAGGCGATGTGACGGCTCAGCGGACGAAAACCCGCTCCGCCGGCGGCCCGAAAAAAGCCCTGAAACGCGACCACAACGCCGGTCCTATAATTTCCCGATTGACTCCCATGGCCGATTCTGCTAGCGTATAGTGCATCAGATTCATGGGGTGTTTTCGGAGGTCGGTGTCGCGTTTTTCACCGTATTTCCGCACTTTTTGCTGGACCCAAGCGCCGGCGCTGTCGATGGCATACAACAGCGATCGAAGCGCCGCTGCACCGCCGAGAGGGACATCGGCACTCGACTCGCTCAGGAAGACAACAGCGTCACCGCGCGCAGATGTTACCTTGGCACAGGAGTGTGAACATGCATTGTCTGAGATTCGGACACCTCTTGACGTGGTCCTTGCTGATCGCCTTAGCCCTATCGTCGACAGCCGCCCAGGCTCAAATCGAAGACCCGAGCAGCTATCCGGGTGTCTGGTACCGCATCGCCTTTGACGACGACGGCAACCGCATCGCCGGCGACGGAGACGGTCTGGGGTGGTACTACTACCCGACGGCGGGCCGCTACCGTATGTGGTTCAACAACGGTGTCTACGATCCGGATCGGAAAGGCTATCTCAACTTCGAGGCCTATATCATGCCGGTGGATCCGAGCAAGACCTCTTACGCCGAGATTCACTACAACTGGGCGACACCGGAGTGGTCCGCTCTCGATACGGGCTCCCCTCCACTGCCCAGTGACATTCCCACCATGGTCGAAGAGACCACGTACATGTCCGACCATCACTTCTACCTGGTGGACAATCTGGGCAACTTCGAGAGCATTGAACCGGTCCGCGGCTACACGATCCAGGGGTACAACCCCGAGTGGATCTCGATCGACATCATCGGCCGCAACGCCCGCATCTACCGAGGCGCTTGGCACGAGTGCCAGGCCAAGGACTCGACCGATCCCGATCCGGGCGACTCCGGTGTACGCGTCTGCTGTCGCTGGAGCACCGGGGACTGCTACGTCACCTTCGGGGGACAATGCGTCGATTCGTATACGCAACTGGCCGAAGGCCGCACCTGCGCCGACTGCATCAAACTCGCTGGTTCGGTAGACTTCGGTGACGCCCCGGGCGCCGACTACGATACGTTGCTGGCCGACGATGGCGCTCGCCACACGATCGTATCCGGGATATTCCTGGGCAAGGGCGTCGATTCGGAAATCGACGGCCAGCCCGATCCGGCCGCCGAGGGCGACGACAACGCCGGGGATGACGACGAGGACGGCGTCGTGTTCACGTCACCGCTGGAGCCGGGTGAAACCGCCACCGTTCAAGTGGTGGCCTCGACCCTGGGCTATCTCAACGCGTGGATTGACTTCAATGACGACGGCAGCTTCGACGGTCAGGATGAGCAGATCTTCAGCGACGTGCTCTTGCCTGCCGGCGCCAAGACCCTGACCTTCAGCGTCCCGGACACCGCGGCGATGGGGACCACCTTCGCACGGTTCCGGTTCAATTCGCGGGGCCTTCTCAGCTACGGGGGCCCGGCCTCAGACGGCGAGGTCGAGGATTACGCCCTCCAGATTGCCCGGCACTTCGAGCCCTATCCGACGTCCGGCGTGACCGCCTTGAAATGGAACCAGCCCCCGACGGCGATCGCCGCGACGACCCCGTATCTTTTCAACGGCGTCACCGCCCTGTCGTCTCTTGAACTTCGCCAGATGGCCGCGGACGACTTCCAACTCGAGGCCGATCAGCCTGTCACCGGAATCCACTGGTGGGGCGCCTTCGAGAACTGGACCGAATCCCATCTGCCGGTGGTCAAGCCGCTGGGCTTCCATATCGGCATCTGGACGGACGTCCCGGACACCCAGCCGGACAACCCGGGGACGTTCAGTCACCCGGGCACCCTGATCTGGGAAAACCTGTGCACCACGTGGACGTGGGCTCTGGCGGGCTACCAGGAAGCACCGCTGAACGCGCCGCTGGGCGCGACCTGCTTCCAGTTCAGTTGTCCGCTCTCTCAGGACCAGTGGTTCCACCCGCCGGTTGCCGCCGAGAAAGGCGCTGAACCGCCCTTCTACTGGATCAGCATCGCGGCACTCTACGATATGAAGGGCTCGACGCCGAACCACACCTGGGGCTGGCTGACGCGAGCGCATCAATCCAGCGAGACGGCCGTATGGCTCCAGGACGTCACGCCCGGCCCCTGGCCGCCCATGGAGGGCGACAGTTGGCTGCAGGGCGCTCCGATTCAGGACGACGGCGGTCAACCGTGGGACATGACGCTCCAATTGACCACCTACGGCGCCCTGGAGACCGAGCAGAAAACCGAACCCAAGGAGGGGGATGTCAAGACCGCCCAGGGCCTGCACGACCTCGCCCTGGCGGCCCTCGAATGGCTGGATGGGAAACCGTAGACGGCGGTTACGCCTGCGAATCCAGATGGGCGCTGCCGAAGCCGGCGGCGCCGAAGCCATTGCCATTGTAGATCATGTGCAGCGTCCCGCGGTGGCGGTACACGGCTGGGTAGGCGATCATCTCGGAATCCCAGCCCGACTCCGAAACATCGATGCCGACGCGATCGTCCATCCGCTCCCACGTGAGGGCATCGTTCGACTCGGCGTATCCGATGCGATAGCTGCACTCGCGGTTCTCGCGGAACCCTTCGATGCGCCGATAGCTGTACCACATGCAATACCCCTCGTTCTCTCGCATCACGGACGCCCGCGCCGTCGCTTCATCGTCGTCACGCGGCGCGATGCAACTGAGATTCGGCCGCTCCCATGTCACGCCATCCGCGGACTCGGCGTACTTGATGTGGTAGCAGATCTCCAGCTTGCCTTCGATCCGGCGCCATTGCGTCCCGGATGCGTACCACATGCGCCAGCGCCCCGAATCACACAGGACGAACGGCGTGCTCGTGTAGTAGGGCTCGTGAATCGTCCGGTCCATCACGGGGCCGTCGAACATACGCCGAAACGTCAGCCCGTTGTCTTCGCTGACCGCCAAGCCGATGGAATTCCGCGTGGGGACCGTCCGGCTCGGATTCCAGCCGGTATAGTACAGGTAGACAAGTCCCTCGTGTCGGAGGACCGAGGAGACGTTGGCGCCGGAATCGTCGAAGGTCCCGAGCGGGCCCAGGTCGAGCACGGGGCGGTCGTGGACATACAGCACATTCTGGGGGCATGCCGGATCGACGTCGATGAACATCGTCCGCGTTCGATTGTCACGATCCCTCACCCCGAAGTAGATCCGCAGTCGGTCCTCTTCCACGAAGAGCAAGCTGGGCTTGTGCGCGTGACTCCAGGCCCAGTCGGACAACTCACTGACGTGGTAGATCAGGCCATCCTTTACCCAGCGCACGCGCGGCTCCACCAAGCATGGTCATCGTATCGAGTCGGCCGGGGCGAAGCGGATACGGCCAACCGCTTCGCCGGTTCGCCAGCCAGACGATGTCAGAGCGACGCGCCGACCAAGGCCGACGCGACCTCAGTCTTTTCTACGTATCCCAGCCCTGCATCATCAGGAACAGACCGTGCATCAGTGACACCTCGCCCCGATCTTCGGAAATGGTCTCGTCCTTCATCTGGTTGCTCAGCTTGCTGCGGACATCTTCGGCCAGGTAGCGGTCCGGCATCTGCTTCTCGGCCCGCAGCATCTCCTGGAACAGGACGACCGCCAGCTTGGCGTCGACCGGCAGGTTCATGTACCACTTGACGATCCGATTGGAGAGCGGATGCAGTTTGGTCGAGGACGTGGTCGTCTCCGAATCGGAACCGGGGGTCGTCGTCTTGACAGTTTGCATACTCATACCCTTTCCGCTGAATGTGCCAGGCCCATGCACGCACATCGAGGAAGCGCAGCGATCCTTGCGGATTCACCTATCCTGGCCGAGACTGCTCGTGGATTCGTGGTCGCGGGGACCTCCATGTTTTGCATGCCGCAATTCCCTTTATATCCCCGGCGGCGCCGAGGACCAACGCCGCGATTATACCCACCGGCCACCGCAGAGTAAAGCTCCTATTCTCCGCAACACCACCCAAACCCAGACAAATTGGGCATATTGCACAAAAAAAGCAGGCTCCATCCAGCCTGGGATGGCCCCGATGGGCGGAGAACGACGTCTCTGGGGCGTCAACGTCCCATTCCGGCCTATCGAAGGGAGCTGTACCGGCCCGTTTTATCGGCGTTTTCACGATGGGAGGCCCGTTTTGAGCTTGCGAAGGTCCCGGAAAAACGAGGTCTCGGCCCTGCTCAAAGCGATGGCTTCAAAGGGGTCCAGAAGCGGCTTTCAGACGCGTCTCAAGGCCCTATAACCAACTGAAACCAAGAGTCCGGGAAAAGTGTGCGTCTTATAAAACCATCCTTCCGGCCCATCTGAGGCGATTTCCGACCCAGATTCCGATCCATGCGGCCCCGGACTGCACACGCGGGGCGATTTTAGCGTCCGTTTCGTGGTTTTTCTTGGAGGAAATACCGTTACGAGTCGATGCCACAGTGGAACTAGTAGAGTGATCAACGTGTGGTGAGTGTGCGGTCATATCGCCCGCTTCCGGCGGGTGAGGGCGTTGGTTCTGCGTGAATTCACACAATTGGGAGGTGTATGCCATGAACGGGTTCAAGATGAGGTTTTCAAGGTACGCTATCGCCGTCGCGATTCTGGCCATGAGCGTCGGTATCGGCTCAGCCGGAGCGGTCGAGGATGTGTTCTCCGTGGAGATCGATTCGGCCGGGCACTTCGTCGCCGGCCAGGGCAGCGGCTTCAACAACGGAACGTGGTACTACTACCCCCAGACGGATTGGTGGAATCAGTGGTTCTTCAACGGGCGCCATGACAGCACGCGTCGCAAGATCATCGAAGTGGATCTGACCTTCCGCGTCCTGAATCCCACCTCGGCGACCCAGAGTTCGGTCGAGGTCGCCCTGAACTGGACAACAGACCAGTGGCGGTCGGACCCCGAGAACCCTGCCCCCCCGCTGCCGCACGACATCATTAACCTGAGCCATGAGGACCAGTTGATCGTGCGGCATACCATTGTGCCCCGCCGCACGATCGAACAGTCCCTCTTCGTCAACACCTCCCGCGAGATCGAGGAATTCTGTCCGGCCTGGGTGTCGATCGATATCCGCGGCTCGAACGTCAGCGTCGAGGGGCGCATTCGTCACGAGTGCATGGGCAGAGATGACCCGATCATCCCCACGGGGGAACGTGACTTCGGCGACGCTCCCGAAGGGGCGCTGGCCTATCCTTCCAGCGGGCTGACCGGCTTGTTCCCGACCTGCGTCGGCGTCGGACCGGCATCCTGGATCGAGCACGACACAAACTACCTGTACTTCGGGTCCCGGGCGGACATCGAACTCGAGGGCAACGGAGGGACCTGCCCGGCCTTCAATCCCGACACCTACAATCAGGACGAGAAGCAGCAGGATGGTGACGCCGGTCTGCTCAAGCCCCGCGCCTATACGATCAGCGGGCCCCTGGGTTCCGAAGAGGTTTGGCCCCTGATCTTCAGCGGTCTGGAGTCACTGCCCAACGCGTGCCTGACCGCGCTGTGGGGCGCGAACATCGACATCGACGTCCACAACCGACTGCCCATCGTCAAAGACGCCTACGTGAACGTGTTGATCGACTGGAACCAGGATGGGAAATGGCAAGGCGCGGTGCCGTGTCCCGATGGGAGCAGCCCCGAGCATGTGCTGGTCAACTTCCCAGTCCCCAGCGGGTACAACGGTTCGCTGTCGGCGCTGAATCCACCGAGCTTCAAGATGGGTCCGTTCGGCGGCTATGTGTGGGTGCGATTCTCGATTACGCCCCGGCCCGTCCCGGAAGACTGGAACGGCGACGGTGTCTTCAGCGAAGGAGAGACCGAGGACTACCTGCTGCACGTCAAGGAACCCCTGGTGTTCTGCGATTGGCAGGAGAACGACCCGCACAAGATGCACTGGCCGCAACTGCCTGATCTGCGTCGCACGGGCATGGATGTCGACATGTATCTGACCAGCCTGGCCGAGGACTTCCGCTGTGCCGAAACCGGGCCGATCACGGATGTCCATTTCTGGGGCTCGTTCCTGGACGACATCACGCCGGTCAAGGGCGTCGACAGCATTCGATTCGTCGTGAACATCTATTCCGACCGACCGGCGGACAATCTGATCCCGTGGAATCGTCCGGGCGAACTGCTCTGGACCCGCGAGATCGCGCCGTTCACCTACGACGTGACGCAGGTCGCTCACGATCTGCCCGAAGGATGGTTCGATCCGTCCAGCAAGTTCTACGAGCCGGACAATCACGAGAGAGCCTTCCAATACAACATCTGCTTCGACGAAGAAGACCTCTTCGTCCAGCGACTAGGCACGACCTATTGGCTCGAGATCAAGGAAGTCCCGAGCGACGACACCAGCTACGTGTTCGGCTGGAAGACGACCGAACGGCAACTGCAATGGAACGACAGCGCCGTCTGGCGACATCCGACCCTCGGATGGATGCCGATGAGCTACCCGGACGGACACGTCTACGAAACCCAGCCGCTGGATCTGTCCTTGGTCATCACGGGTCCGCCTCCGGTGGACGTGGACTTCGGGGACGCCCCCGACCGGCCGTACCCGGCACTGCACATCAGCGACGGCGCCCGCCATACGATCGACCCGCGCGTCTACCTGGGTCGCGGCGTGGACCCGGAGCCGGATGGTCAGCCGGACGTCACCGCCCTGGGCGATGATGCCGATGGTGGTGACGACGAGGACGGTGTCGTTCTCCTTTCCGCCCTGGCGCCGGGAAGCAAGGCAACCGTCGAGGTCACCGCCTCGACCACGGGCGCGCTCAGCGCCTGGATCGATTTCAACAGCGACAACGACTGGGATGACGCGGGCGAGCAGATCTTCGCCGATCAGCCCCTCGCGGCCGGCGTCAACACGCTGACCTTCAATGTACCGAGCGGCGCCGTGCCGGCCAAGACGTTCGCCCGCTGGCGGTTCAGCACGATGCGCGGGCTGTTCTACACGGGCCCGGCCCCGGACGGCGAGGTGGAAGACTATCTCGTGACCATCGAAGAAGCGATCGTGCCGGGCAAGCCTCCGGTCGAGCACCTGAAGTGGTCGCAACCGCCCCTGGAATGGCTGCCCGGTTCGAATATCCCGGTCTACTGTGGATGGGATGAACTGGCCTTCACCAGCCGCCCGTCGGAGTACGCC